>NZ_CAMXYY010000014.1 GCF_947253395.1 uncultured Olegusella sp. | reverse complement strand
TGTGCGTATCAAAATTCCCTAACACAGTCGCTTCTTTTATAGAAGGCTTCGTATTATTTTCGGGTTCTTCCTCTTTTGTAGGAACTTTTGCTTCTGATCCCGTATCACCAATTTCTACTGCGGGTTCCTGAGCTGACACGTTTTCTTTGGTGTCAACCTTTGCTTTGGTACCTAAATCTTCATTAATATTATCGTTTGGTGTAGCGGTAGTGACTTCTTTTGTATTTCTACCTGCATCATCCTCGCTAGTTTCTTTGTCGTCGGGCTCTTCTTGTATATTTTCTATAGTCTCTTTTGGAGTTGGAGGTATTTCTTCAGCATAGGCAAGAGGTAATCGTAAAAAGAGGACTAGCAATAGGAACATGAGTGTCAAGGCTAACACTCGTGTTATATGAGCAACAGGGCTTGAGAGCTTCTTTTCCATGGTGTTTTCCCGAAATAAACGGCATATGACTTTTTTATAGTAGTCCTTGCATCCGAGTCATATAGGGTGCAAAACGCATCTTTTTTAATAGATGGTTCATTCTTCGGACTAGGGGAAAACTTGACCTGCGCTTTTATGCTTGCTTACTTCGAAACTCGAACCATCTGTTATTTTTACTTCGAAACTTGAATCATTTGCGGTTATTTAGAAGAGCTTTGAGGTGGCAAGGCTAAACATTAAAGCCCTGCCACCTCGAAACCTATCTATTTTGTTAGCTACTCGATGCCCGTCAAATCATAAGACTCAAGCCATGTACTTGCATGCTCGCAAACACTGCGCAAGCATGCTTCGTCAAAGGGCGAGACAAGCTCGGCTCCAGCAACAAGATCAGTAAATGCTTTGGTGCCACCTTGACGCGTGTAGGCCATGTAATGCTGCCAGGCGTTGGCAAAGTCCTTCTGGGAGAGCTCCCAGATCTCAAGCGCCACAGTCTGTGCCAAGCAATAATCGATGTAATACAGCGGCCACTCATAAATGTGTATCTGGCGCTGCCAACCCATACCGTCACCATAGAAAGGAATATCGCCATCAACGGATATCCAGGGCATATAGATTGCCAACAAGCGACGCCACGTAGCATGGCGCTCGGCAGGGGTCAGCTCGGGCTGCTCGTACATCAGGTGCTGGAAGTGGTCGACCATCGTGCCATAAGGGATAAAGGTAAGAGCGCCAGCCAAGTGTGCATAGCGATATTTACGTGCATCCTTGCCAAAAAAGCCCTCAATCCATGGCCACGCGAGGAACTCCATACTCATAGAGTGAACCTCACAAGCTTCTGAGCTCGGCATTGCAAGCGAGCCGGGTATGCGCTGTGTATTCATGTAATAGCTAAAAGCATGGCCCGCCTCATGGGTCATCACGTCAACATCCCCTTGAGTACCGTTGAAGTTAGCAAAGATAAACGGAACTTTGTGGTCAGGAATTTCAGTCATATAGCCACCAGCAGCTTTTCCCTTAGTGGAAAGCAAATCCATGAGCTGAGCGTTGAGCATAGTCTCAAAGAATTCCTTGGTCTCGGGGCTCAGCTCACTGTAGAAGGTACGCGCAGCAGCCACGATGTCATCGGACGTGCCTTCAGGCAGAGGATTTCCTGAGCGGAAAGTCAGACCCTCATCTGCAAAAGAGAGGGGATACGGGCGTCCAATACGCTTTGCTTGCTCAAGAAAAACTCTATTTGCCACAGGCACCACATAGGTACGAACAGCCTTACGAAAACGTTCAACATCCTCGCGCTTATAACTCAGACGCTCCATGCGGTCGTAGCCTAAAGGAAGATAATTGTCATAGCCAAGTTTTTTGCCCATAGCATCACGAACATGTACAAGCTCATCGTAAATACGATCCAGCTCAGATTGCTTGTCTTTGTACCATGAGCCTTCGGCTTTCCATGCAGCAAGGCGACGCGCGTCATCTTTGTCGTGTTTTTGGGGAGTAAGCTGAGAGAGCGTGTACATGCCACCCTCAAACTCAATCTGCGCAGAAGCGATAAGCTTTTCGTATGCTTGAACCAAGGCGTTTTCACGCTTCATCTCATCCATTATTGCAGGAGAAAAACAGCGGCGATCCTGCTCGGCTTTATCAAAAATGAGCGTGCCATACTTTGCCTCAAACTCAGGACGGAAAGGCGAGGCAAGCAGAGCTGCGCTCCAAGCATCATCAGCTTCCTCAATCTCAGGAGATGCATCATTCCAGAACTGCTGCTCTTTATCGTAAAACTCGTCAAGTGTGTTGATCGAATGGCGAATCTCAACAAGGGTCTGTAAGGTCAAAATGTGACCTGCGAGTTGATCTTTTTTTAGAAAGACTTTCTCTGCTTCCTCAAAGCTACGCGCTTTGGCAAAGCGCTCTGTCAATGTACTGATGTCTGCCTTGACCTTTGCCAGATCGGGACGCTCATAGGGCATATCCTGAAACTTCATGGATGGCTCCTTTGTTTTGCTTGTTATGTAACAGCATTACGCTAGCAAATTTTTAACTTTAAAAGATGAGCGCTGCATTTTCGTGATAAGAAAAACCTTTTTATTGTGCGAATCAATCCACCACGAAATGCCTCTTTTTACATGTCTTTGCACCACCCGCGCTCCGCTCGATACTCACTTTCAGTAGCGCAGATGCGCAGTAAGCTCCATAATGGTAAAAGCTTTGGTTACAACGGCAGACAGCACGACGCAATTTTAGGGATATACGATGAGCAAAGACGGACTTCATAACAGTACAAGTCTGCCTTCTTCTGCAGCAAACACTGAGGAACACAGCGCCACATCAGATAACTTTGAAAAGACTGAAGTTGCAGCCACACGCCTTCAAAATCGCGATTTTTTCAATAAGAGGCCAGAACAGAGCTCAGAGCCAGATCCAAAAGCCTCGCCAAAATCGAGCTTAGAGAGTCATCCCTGGCTGCAAGCTCATCTACGTGGCCTCATAGTGCTGGGAATAGCTGCGTTCATTCTTCTATCGATGATCACCATTTCATCAATCCGTGCTACAGACAAGCCATCACTCAATCAGGTGAGCAGCGACATTGCCAATCTGTCCGAAGCCCCTGCCTATGACCCTGGGGATTTTGGTCGTGATACGACACTTACCCTCGATTCAGTAGACTATAGCGAGGTCATCCGCGATGAAGATCACTGCAATGCAACAGGTGCGGTCATTTATGCGGGCGATGGCATTGCAGCGCGCGAGAAGGTTAGCCTTCTCTACGATCGTCATGGCCACGGCAAGTGGTCTGTAGCCGGAGATCTCATCATCCAAGATGTGAGCTGGTCTGCCAGCAAAGGTCCCGATACGAATAAAGTACTTACACAAGCACGCGTTTTTTTGCAGCGCGCAGATATTGCAGAACGTAAAGCTGCCAAAACAGACGAGAAATCTAAGCAGACAAATACTTCTTCTACAGAGCAAGACTCTCTTTACTCTCTCTATCGCGATGCAGACTGCACGGTATTCCAAGAAGAATTTGACCCCGAGACCAACAATGCCACAATTGTGCTGGTTTTTTCCAACAAGGACAGTTTTTCCGAACGCAAGTGCAAGCTCACCATCAAGTTTCATCTCTCATCAAAAACAGGTCAGTGGGACATCAAATCCTGCACACCAGATGCAGATGCACGAAAGACCAGCTACGCTCCGCTTGTAGGCACGTGGACAGGCAGCTATCAATCCCAGAAAAATGACGGCCATGGCTGCTATGGCGCAAACTCTTCGCCGCTCAAAATCACTATTGGCAGTACGCAGACTAACAGTGATGGCACTACTCAGTTAACAGGAACATTTTCTGGACTTGTACACCGTCATGGGGCTGTGTCAAAGGACACAGATTCAAGCGAAGGCGATGCTCGCGTTGAGAACATCTCGTTTACCAGTACGCTTGAAACAAATGCAAGTGGGGCTTTGGTAGTAAAGTACACAACACCTAAATCCGCTGAGGGTACCATCGAGCTGACGCTGGTTTTTGGTGGAAGCAAAACTCCAGACGCAGCAAGTGCAACACTAGCAACCCATTATGAAAACGAGCAAAACTTCTTGGTCATCCCCTACACCGTCAAAGGCGAATTTGCCGATAGCTATTCGCTGAGCAAAGACGGTGCAGACTAAAAGTCTGCTGCGACAAACGAATCTACAAATCGCATCCCGCAAGATAGCTACTCTTTGTCGGTCGCTTTCCTACTTTTTGTCATCGCTTTCAACAAGCGCCGCAATTGCTGCCATCACCACAAAAAACTCCGAGCTTTGATTTGCTTTTTTGCGCTCGTCTTTACGAATCATATGCAAAAAATCATTTTTGTAGAGCAGATAAAACAGTTGTTCATCCCCAATATGATCTTCTCGAGCAATCCGGGCAAGCTCACGACGACCAGAGGAATCAAGCGCATAGTAACAACCTAGCTACAAATTAGCTACAAATGGCTGGATATAAGCAAAAAGATTTCTGATTGCATTACGTATATAGGGAAGAAATACCTTCGAACATTTTTTTGCCTACACGCTCCATGCATTAACCTAAGCACGAACTCTGGCAACTGTCAGCCGCCACGTTCTGTTTCATGCCACTTCATGCCAGATGCCAGAAGCCACGTTCTACTTCACTTTTTTAGCCAAAAGCCACGTTTCATTTCACGCGAAAAAAATCTACCTGGGCAAACGTCAGGCCTTTTGAAACAGAGTGTGGCTTTTGACATTTTTTCTGAAACAGAATGTGGCGCTTGGCAAGCAGGGCCGTATTGGCTGAAACAGAACGTGGCGTTTGGCAAGCAGGACCGTGTTGAGTGAAATGAAACGTGGCTTTTGGCAAGCAAGGCCGGCTTGCTTGAAATGATCCGTGGCTTTCAGCAACATCAAAAAACCCGCTAGCACAGTTCATTCAGTGCTAGCGGGTCATTCGTACCTTTGTAAAGCTGGCGCTTACTTAGCTGCAGGCTCCTCGGCAGCAACGGTAGCAGACTCTGCCTCTTTGGCAGCAGCGGCAGCCTTCTTGGCAGCCTCAGCCTCGGCTTTTTTGGCATACTCTGCAGCACGCTTGGCCTTCTCAGCAGCCTTTGCCTCTTTGGCAGCCTTTGCCGCAGCAGCAGCTTCAGCAGCCTGTGCAGCCTTTGCAGTCTTGGCTTCCTGCATACGCTTAAGCTGTTGTGCAGCAGCACCACCGAACTTGTCAGAGAAGCGCTGGACGCGTCCACCGGTGTCAACAAGCTTCTGCTGGCCGGTGTAGAACGGGTGGCACTTATTGCAGAGGTCGACAGTCATCTCGCTTTTGGTAGCGCGAGTCTTCCAGGTATTGCCGCAGGTGCAACGTACCATGCACTCCACGTACTCGGGATGGATTCCTTGCTTCATGACAACTCCTAACGTAGGCCTGGTTTCCGACCAGGCAAGTGGTGTGCGCTTATCTAAACATAACCTACCGTTTGTGACAAGCTTTGCGATAATAACACGTGTTAAGCAAAAACGCCAAACACAGTCCAGGAGACTCACATGTTTCTCGCAGTTGACATAGGAAATACTCAAACAACCCTTGGTTTAATCGCCGACAATGAGACCTTGCTTCGACAGTGGCGCATGGCGACCTTACGCACCGATACTGCCGACTCACTCCATGCTCGCCTCTATGGTTACTTTCATATGCTGGGCTACAAGCTTCAAGACATCAACGATGTAGCGATTGCAGGGGTCGTGCCTACGCTTACTCAATCGTGGGTCCATTTGGCAAAGGAGATTTCAGGTGTTGCCCCACTGATAATAGACGCTTCGCGCGATTGCGGAATTGAAGTTGCTCTCCCCGACCCTAGTCAAGCTGGAGCCGACCGCATTGCAAATGCGGTCGCCGCAAAGACCAGCTATGGCGCGCCAGTCATTGTGGTTGACTTTGGTACCGCAACCAATATCGATGTGGTTGACGCTCATGGTCGCTTCCGCGGCGGAGTCATCATGCCAGGCCTGCAGCTATCGGCAGCTGCGCTTTTTGAGCACGCAGCAAAATTGTCAAACGTACCGCTTATTGCTCCTGCCTATGCCCTAGGCAATAGCACCGAAACTGCTGTGCAGTCAGGCATTGTTATCGGCGCAGCAGTCCAGGCAGAAGGTATGGTGCGCCGCATACAAGCAGAACTTCGCGCTGAGTGGTCACAAGCACATGACGGTACAACTATGCCACGTTGTACCATCGTAGGTACGGGCGGGCTTTCTTCCGTTGTGGCCGAAGCTACCGATATTTTTGATGTGGTAGATCCTGACATTACCATTCGTGGTATTAGGCAAATTTGGCGGCACCGTGCAGAAAAACGCGCAAATCGAACTTAGGACCATGTGCACAATCATATAAAGCCCAGCAATGGCTCAACTGCTGGGCTTTTCTTATCAAGCAAAGCGCTGCAAGCACACGGTGCTGCTTACTTCCAGTCGAGGGACCCAAGCTCGGAAGTAACGCGACCAATGCGCTGCTCGGGTTCTGCCACCTCAACACCTGCATGCGTCAAAAAGCGTACGGGGTCATGCATCAAATCTTCCATAGGCACCAATACATAATCACGCT
The DNA here is from genome assembly GCF_947253395.1 of uncultured Olegusella sp. Lineage (GTDB taxonomy): Bacteria > Actinomycetota > Coriobacteriia > Coriobacteriales > Atopobiaceae > Olegusella. The sequence continues at coordinate 19,794 of NZ_CAMXYY010000014.1, read as the reverse complement.
CGCCCAAATGTGCGTGTGGCAGCGTCAAGCGCTCGCCTGCATGCGTCTCGCCATCAACCCAGACAAGATCACAGTCAATCGTACGCGGACCGTGACCCAACGTTTTAGGATCACGAATACGTCCCAGCTTATTTTCAATTTCTGACAGATGGCCCAACAGCACTAAGGGATGTAACTCGGTGCGAATCTCGGCCACCGCATTTGCAACAGGGGTTGCAATGCCATATGCAGGTTCTGTCTCATAAGCAGAGCTCACGGCAACAACGCAGGTCATCGGGATTTTATCGATAAGCTGTACCGCTTGAGACAGATAGCCTACACGGTCACCTACATTTGAACCCAAAGAGACAAAGCCCTGACGCGCATCAGGCTTTGCCATTGCCCAATATGCATTAACCGCCTCCGCCATCTGAGCCACATCGTGCACGCGTAAAATGCGCGCACCGGCCTGAATACCCCAGATACAAAAGCCCATAGCTGCCGCTTTGTCTGCTTGGGGTCCCGTAACTGAAGTAGAAAAATCTCCCTCAGACACTGACTGAAGCAACGGATAGCCCAATGACATGAGCTTTTTTGCATTACGCTGCACCACGACATCTTCGTCGGGAGTTTTGTTTTGTCCTAAACCTGGATCAAAACAAATACGATCACGCGAAACACCAGCACGCAGCAACATACGCGCCTGATCACCTAAAAAGCCCATGATTTCACGCATAATAGGCGCTTCTTCAGGCAAAGTAAAACGACGGTTGGATGCTACGGGACGCAAAGGTGTATGAGCCTGATCAAGTACAACTGAACGACGAGAGGCATTCACGCGGAACTCGCTATCGCAAATCACCACACAAGCACAATCACTCTCGGCAGCAACCTCAACCATCTCGGTATTGGTAAAGCCCTCAGGATCGTCAAGCACTTCTGCTCCGAGACGAATGCACATTTTGGCAACCTGTGGATGACGAGTGGTGATACACACGATAGCGCCTGTGGCGACAAGCCCGCGCACCACTGGTACTACTGCCTCGCCCTCAACATCAATCGCCGCGCGGCGCACACGAGCAGCAGCAGAATCGGTGGCAGGGAGCTCTTCTGGCGCTGGCGCAAAGCTCACATCCAGAAGGTCGGCGCCTTCATCAAGCATCGACTTACCAAGCGCAATTGCTTCCTCAGCTGCCAAACCACGAGGGCCCACCTCAAGCATGCCCATGATACGTGGACGTGCCAGCGAGAGTTCGTGATGTCCACAACGAAAAATGGCAAAGTCCTCTCGAGCCATAAATCCTCCACTCAAGCCCGCTAGGGCATAGCTCACTGGTGTAATCAAAAATCAAAAGCCTTTGCAATATCACATACACAAACTAAATCCGCCATTGCATCCTGAGGAGTTGATTGCATATTGACTATCGCAAGATCGTTTCCTTGGAAGTATTGTACGAGACCTGCAGCAGGATATACCACTAAGGATGTACCGCCAACAATAAGCATGTCAGCCTCAGCAATAGCCGTTGCTGCCCCATAAAGTACTGCTTGGTTAAGAGACTCGCCATAAAGCACTACATCAGGTTTAATGAGTCCGCCACAACATTCGCAATGAGGTATGCCTTCGCTTGCCACTATCCATTCGGCTGAATACGTCTTGCCACAGTGCTGACAAATATTTCGATGAACCGAACCGTGCAGCTCATAGACCTGATGCGAGCCTGCTGCCTGGTGTAGACCATCAATATTTTGCGTCACCACCGCTGCTAGCTTGCCCTCGCGCTCAAGCTCGGCAAGCTTGAAATGTGCTTGGTTGGGACGTGCGTCAAGCGCAATCATACGCGTGCGATAAAAGTCATAAAACTCCTGCATATGCTCAATGAAGAAACGGTGTTCGAGCATCTCTTCGGGTGAATAATCAAGCTTTTGGCGGTAGAGCCCATTTGGACTTCTAAAATCTGGAATACCACTTGCCGTCGAGACTCCCGCACCACCAAAGAAAACTACGTTTTGAGCTTTGCTTATGCGGTCCCTGAGTTCATGCGCTGCCTCTTGAGAATCACGAATAATTTGACCCATGATAGTCACGCTCCAGCTTCGTTTATGCTTTGCTTTTGTGAGAGCTCCTGTCCATCCACTCTAGCACCCCTACCACCCTCGCTAAAATCTCCTAGCAAACTAATTCGCGAATGGAGGGCATTTTAGACCAGTTAACCAATATGCCCAATGAAGATCGGGTACTCAAAAGTTGCACCGCACGTCCTTAAGGCGATGAGTATCCACCAATAAAATCCCATGTACACGATATCGCCTTAATTTTTGGGTAGGCTACACTTAATCAAGTCATTTTGTAGTCCGCCTTTAGTCTGCAGATGGGATAGTACATGAGCGATACCCCCCGCGAGCTTAAGCTCGTATCTTGGAACGTTAATGGCCTGCGTGCTGTTATGAAAAAAGAACCTAGTTTTCCTGAAATTTTTGAACAGGCATCTGCCGATGTCTTTGCTTTGCAGGAGACAAAGTTACAGGAAGGTCAGATTAAGATAGATTTTCCCGGTTATTATCAAACGTGGAATTATGCAGAACGCAAGGGTTACTCTGGCACAGCTGTCTTTAGCCAAGAAGAACCACGACAAGTAATTCGCGAAATTGGCTGTGAGTTTGCCGACAATGAGGGCCGCGTTTGTGCTCTTGAGTTTGAAAAATACTGGTTTGTTAATGTGTATACGCCCGACTCAAAAAATGGCCTGCTGCGCTTAGACGAACGCATGGTATGGGACAAGGATTATCGTGAATTTCTCGCTCGTCTTTCCCAGGAAAAACCTGTAGTAACCTGCGGTGACTTCAATGTTGCTCATGAGGAAATCGACCTGAAAAACCCCGATACCAATCATATGAATGCAGGTTTTTCCGATGAGGAACGCGCGGGCTTTGGACAGCTGCTGGATGCTGGTTTTACCGACAGTTTCCGCAGCCTGTATCCTGAGCAGACGGATGCCTACAGCTGGTGGAGCTACCGCATGCGTGCGCGCGAACGCAATGTAGGCTGGCGTATTGACTACTTCCTTGTCAGTAATCGTGTTGCCGACCGCATTGTAGACTCTCGCATCCTCAGTGATATCTACGGTAGCGATCATTGCCCTGTTGAGCTAACGATTACGCTATAGTGTGCCAAGAGCTGCCAGCTAGCCGTATCATATAGTTATAATATATATAAATTTTTGAATGGAAATTCATCATAACAGCTTGCTTTTTTGCCAAGAAAAATGGCTATCGTAAAAATTACAGATAGCCATTTTTTAAGCACCACACCAACGGTCAACAGTGTGGACTAGAAAGCAAAGCGACCAGCTTCCAATGCAATCTTGCGAGTATACTCAGTTGCCGAAGCCATTTGCTTGGCTGTCGCCTGCCAAGACCAATTATCTTCAGCAACGCCTGGTTTGTTCATGCGCGCTTTATCATCAAGGCCAATCACGTCTTGCAAAGAAAGCATCACAACATCGGCATCAGAGTTCAAAAGCTGGTTCGTAATCTGCTTTGCTGCATCCTCTGCGCCGTCGTTGCCAAAATGCTCTTTGCACCAACCGAGCAAGGTTGAGGTGTCGTGTGTAGACGCATACGTAATTTTGCCTGCGCATGCACGATAAGCACTGCGCACATCACCATCTACAAACTGCACTACATCCATACCTGCAAAGCCTGTCTCGGCAAGCAGGGCACGCACGGCAGGGGTGATAGCTCCCAAATCTTCAGCAATAAAGGGTAGGTCTCCAAAATGACGGTGGGCACATTGGAAGAGCTCAATACCCGGACCAAAACGCCACTGGCCCTTCTTTGCAGAAGCTCCACGAGGAATGCAATAAAACGATGAGAAGCCCAAGAAATGATCGAGGCGCACATAGTCGTAAAGCGAAATCATTCTTTGGAAACGACGCATCCACCACGAATATCCACGGCGGCGCAGCTCATCCCAGTTATACGTGGGATTGCCCCAGTACTGCCCGTCTTTAGAAAAACTATCAGGCGGCGCGCCGGCGCAGACAGCCGGGTAACCTTGAGCATCAAGATTAAATATCTCAGGTTCGCTCCACACATCTGCAGAATCTGCCGATACATAAATTGGCATGTCGCCAATCAGTAAAATGCCACGCTTGCAAGCATACTCATGCAATTCATCCCATTGGCGCTGGAACTCAAACTGCTGACGACACGCGCGAGCAATGCCTGCCTTCAGCTCAGAACGCTTAACCAATGCACGTGACCAGCTGTGGTATTTTTTGGGCCACTCCTGCCAAGGTACTTTTTCGCCTACAAGCTCCTTGATGGCAGTAAACGTTGCGGCGGGCAAGAGCCAAGTTTCATTTTTCTCACAAAAACGGTGATATTCAGCAAGTCTTTCGCTGTCGCTAAAGGGTTTTGCTGCAGCACGAGCGCCACCCTCGAGCAGACGCGGATTACCTGAGAAGGCTGAAAGCCCCGCATAAGGAGAACCAAAGCGATCAGTTGGATTGACTGGCAACATTTGCCAGTAGCGCTGTCCCGTACGCGTCAGCCAGTCAACAAGATGCTTTGCAGGCGCGCCAAGCGTACCAGGCCGACCAGGATGTTTATCGTTGGGAATCGATGTGATATGCGAGATGAGGCCCATCCCCAAAGGCATAGGCTTTTGCAGGCGTTTCTTTGAGCGGAAATAAAGTACCGCAGTACCCAAAGGCCAGAGGGAGACAGACACTTTGCCATCACGTACCTCAAGGTCATCGCCGCTAATGACATCAGAAACAGTCTCTCCGCGCATCTCAACGCTCACCTTGTGTGAACTATCAAGGCTGCGGTTAACTAAGACGCAGACGGTCTCAGTGTCATCCCAGCGCCAGTAACCCAGTACGTCGTCGCCTTCTGCAAAAGGTTCAAAATCACCGTCAATCATTACCGGCATAGACTTGCGCAAGGCAATAGCATCGCGATAAATCGTCTGGCAATCAGGGTCCTCGCGGCCCCAAGGGAAGCTCGCACGGTTGTACGGATCGGCATAGCCCTCACAGCCCGCTTCATCACCGTAATAGACGCAAGGTACGCCAGGCAGGGTCATTTGCATCAGAGCAGCCACCCAAAGTCTGCTTACCGCGAGGCTACGATGATCTTTATTCAGGCGAAAAGATGCTTTTTGGTCCTCACTGAGAGCGTTAGGCTTGGGCGTGTTGCCCAGGATGGTCAGCAGACGCACGCGATCGTGGCTACCCAGGATATTCAGCGCCGTATAGAAGGCTTCACGAGGGTAATTTTCACGTAACGTTTCAAGCACAACAGCAAGCTCGTCAGCGCTTGCTCTACCCAATAAATAATGCAACAGCGTATGGCGCCAAGGGTAGTTCATCGTGCCGTCCAGCTCGTCACCCCAGAAGTACTGACGCAACTCTCCATAGGCGCGTTTGGTTGTGGCATCCTCCCACACTTCGCCAATTAAAACTGCATCGTTACGCTCGGCCAATGCTGCTCGCTTAATGTCAGCAATAAAGTCATCAGGCAGCTCATCGGCAACATCCAAACGCCAGCCACGAGCACCCGCATGCAACCAGTGTCGCACTACGCCCTCATGGCCACAGATAAGTTCGTGATATTCAGGATTGGTCTCCTCAAGATCGGGCATATTGTCAATGCCCCACCAACTGCTGTATTCGCCATTCTCATCAAACTTATACCAGCCCCGATAAGGGGAGTCCTCAGACTGCCAAGCGCCCAGCTCGGGGTAGTTACCATAGCGATTAAAGTAAAGCGAATCATCGCCCGTATGGTTAAAAACACCATCCAAGATGATGGAAATACCATGGGATGCCGCATCTTCGCAGAGCTTTTTAAAAGATTTCTCATCACCTAACACCGGATCAATCTTGAGATAGTTAGCTGTGTCATAGCGATGAGTTGATGTTGCTTCAAAAATTGGATTGAGGTAAATGCAGGTAATTCCCAAACCCTCTAGATAGTCAAGCTTTTCTCGGATGCCCTCAAGCGTACCACCATAAAAATCCCAGGTAGCAATAAAACCATCGCCATTGCGCTCATAGCGAGGAGAGGTCTCCCAATCAACGAGCCGTCTCTGAGCTCCACGGCGCGGCTTATCTAAAACCTTGCTGCGCTCTTTCCAATCACTACCACGAGCAAAGCTATCGGGATAAATCTGGTACACCACTGCCTGCTTGAACCACTCAGGCAAAATACGTCGTCTGCGTTCATAAACCGTTAGCTGAAATGAGGGGGGCTCGCCATATGCAAAAGCGCCTTCGCCTACCGGACGATCGGGAGCAGCACCATAACGCCACACGCTACCGTCAGCTGCATAAATACGAAACGAGTACCATACAATACTCGGACGCTCAGATGCGAGCTCGGTCGCAAAATGAATATGGTCACCTTCGGTGGAACCATCCATTGCAACGATGGTCTCTCCCCCATCATCGGTCCATAGACGCAACTCGGCAGTTGCCTTTGGTTCGTCCCAAACATCAATAGCAAGTACTGCCGTGTCCCCCATGGGAAGTGCACCTAAAGGAGTGCGGTAATGACGCTCCGAAGTGTTATGACAAGCTCTCACGAGTAACCAATCCCCGTTCCCCTACATCCGTCCATGCGCAACAAACACATCCTGGCAGATGCAGGACATCATGCCAGAACGAAAAAGAACGCACGTATATTTTTGCTTAAAGCACAGCCAAAATCAGCTGTACTTCAAGCTTTCCTGCCCTTGACGTTAGCTATTGTATCGAATAATTTCTGGGTGGAGGTCATAATACATGCCCAGATAATCTTCAGCAGCTCTATTCCAGCTAAAGTCTGCTTGCATTGCCTGAATTATGAGTGACTGCCATGCGGATTGATTAGTCCTAAAAACCTCACAAGCAGATAAAACACAGTCTGCCATCTCATCTGCATTCATATTGGCAAAGCTAAAACCTGTGCCTTCACCAGTTTCAGGATTATAAGAAGCAACACTATCTGCCAACCCGCCTGTTCTACGCACAACAGGAAGTGTGCCATAGCGCATAGCAATCATCTGGGCAAGACCACAGGGTTCAAACTCAGACGGCATCAAGAGCATATCGCCTGCGGCATACATGCGATGGGCCAGCGCACCATCAAAGGCAATACGTGCACAGAGCATGTCACCGTAGGTTGTATCAAAATAGCGGAAAGCTTCTTCTTGATCTGCATCGCCTGTGCCAAGGATGGCCATCTGAACACCACTGTTCATCAGCCGTTCCATCGCATAACGCACCAAGCCCAAGCCTTTTTGGTTGGTCAGGCGACCCACCATCACAATAAGTGGCAGCTCAGAATCAACACGCAAGCCCAGCTCCTCTTGGAGGGCCATCTTACATGCCGCCTTGCCCGAAAGGTCCTCTGAAGTATATGGCTGAGGGATAGTCTTGTCTTGAGCAGGATTCCATTCATCTACATCAATACCATTAAGCACACCATGCAGACACCAACTACGCTCACGGAAAATGCCATCCAAGCCGCAGCCATAGAAGGGCATTTGCAGCTCACGGGCATAGGTAGGACTTACCGTAGAAATCGTATCGCTGTAGAGCAGTGCGGCCTTCATGTAATTGATGGAGCGCTCATCCGAACGCAATTGATGCGCTGCCGCAGGAATGCCATCCAATCCTAGTACCTCTGCCAGCAATCTATCTGAAAGCTGCCCTTGAAACATGACGTTATGCACCGTAAAGATAGTTTTGATGTTGCGACATGCCTCAACGCCCTGATAGAACTCACGCAAAAAGACGGAGACCAGCGCAGTTTGCCAATCGTTGCAATGCAGAACATCACAAGCAAGCTCTGGGAGCTGAGTTATAGCTTCACAAATTGCCTTTGAGAAAAACGCATAACGTTCGCCATCATCAAAATAGCCATAAAGTGCGTCACGCCTAAAGTAGTCCTCATTATCAATGAAGTAAAAATCTATACCTTGGTAGGTGAGTTTCTCGATGCCACAATACACGTTACGCCAAGCAAGCGGCACATAAAAATCCATAATGTGACGCATTTGATTGCGGTACTGCTCAGGAATAGTGCCATATTTAGGAAGAATAACAGCTACCTTAACACCAGCGCGCTTGAGCGCACGTGGCAATGAACCTGCCACGTCGCCCAAGCCGCCAGTCTTGGCAAAGGGCAAGGCTTCGGATGCAGCTAGAAGAACTCTAATCTTACGTCTTACCCTTTTTGCCATTGTCAGTCCTTAGTCGTTTGCCTTCTTCAAAATGAGGAGGTCATCAACAGTACCGCGCAGCTCAGTGCCTGCGGGAATAATATTGTTGCGATCTACGATAGCATTTTCAATAACCGCACCACTCTTAATAATGCAGTTTTGCATGATGACGGAATTACGCACTACAGCGCCACTCTCGACAACAACACTACGACCCAAGATTGAGTCAGCAACCGTGCCATAAATACGGTCGCTACCCGAAAGACGCGAATTGGTGACCTTGGAGCCCGACTCAAATTTGGCAGGAGCATTGTCGTGAGCCTTGGTACGGATGGGACGCTTGGGATCAAAGAGCTCGTCAGTAACCGTAGGCTTAAGCATATCCATATTGGCCTTGAAGTATGCCTCGGTAGTAAAGACAGGGGCGCAGTATCCCTTGAACTCGTGAATGCGCACATCAACGCGATCATACTCGCCTTGAATTGCCTCAAAAAGATCGAGGTAATCAGTGGAGGAGTACCAGCTAATAATCTCAGCAAGCTTGTCGCGAGAAACGACACAGCAGTCTAGGAACGCAGTATTACCCTCAGAGCAACCATGCTTGATGCTTTTAACACGGCAATCTTCGGTAATAAAGCTCATCACGTCAGGATGATTGCTACGAGCAGTCTGAGTCAAAACGGTAATATCAGCGCCAGACTCAATATGAGCCTCAATCAGCTCCTGAATATTGATGTTGCAGACAAAATTTGCACTGCTTAACACCACATATTCAGCTTCAGAGCGATTAAAGAATGCCTTGTTGTGGATAAGATCGCGCACAAGAAAGCGTGAGCCATGACGGGTGCTGCCAAAAGCAGAACCAGGCAACACAAACAGGCCACCCTTTTTACGAGACAAACCCCAGTCTTTGCCAGCACCAACGTGGTCGGTCAGCGAACGATAATTGTACGGCATCACAATGCCGACGGAATTGATTTTGGCGTTAATCATATTTGACAGGGCAAAGTCAATCAGGCGGAAGCGGCCCAAGAAAGGCAGCGACGCTACTGGACGACTCTCTACCAGGACATCGGGATCCTTGACGGAGTAGTTAGCAGTAATGAGTCCGATGGTCTTGTGCATCGTTACTCCCCTTCCTTCTCGACGACGACATCATCACCGATGACGGCGTAATCGGCCGCTGTATCTGCGGTACCTAGGATTGCACCTTCGGCGACCGTAGAGTTTTCACCCATAATTGCGCGAACAACATGTGCACCAGCCTTGACGGTAGCACCAGGAAGAAGGACGGAATCCTCAACCACCGCACCTTCGCCAATGGAGCTGCCCAAAGACACAATAGAGTGCTTTGCGGTACCAAGAATACGAACACCGCCAGCAGCCAGGCAATCATCAACTATGGCATCTGGCCCAATATAAGCAGGTGGCATAGTAGAGGAGTTCGAAAGGACGCGCGTATCTTTTGCATACAGGTCAAACTCGGGATTCCTGCCCAGAAGCTCCATGCTGGTCTCATGGAAGCTGGCAATCGTACCCACATCACGCCAGAAGCCGTTGTATTGATAGGTATAGAGACGATGGCCCGAATGCAGCAGGCCAGGAATGATGTCTCCACCAAAGTCATGGTGCGAATCAGGATTTTCTGCATCGGCCTTGAGGGTATCTACTAAGAGCTTGGCGTTAAAGATATAAATGCCCATGGAGGCAAGATTGCTGGTGGGCTGGGCAGGCTTCTCGTTGAACTCAAGAATCCTCTCGTCATCATCCTGCGTCATAATGCCAAAACGAGGAGCATCCTCCCAAGGTACAGGCATAACTGCCACCGTAAGATCTGCATTATGGCGTTTGTGATTGTCGAGCATCTTTTGGTAATCCATGCTATAGAGCTGATCGCCCGAAAGGATGAGCACGTACTCAGGATCGTTCTGCTCAATAAAGCCAATGTTTTGCGTGATGGCGTCAGCAGTACCCGCGTACCAATTGGAACCCGCCTGAGTCTCGTGGGGTGGCAAGATGGAAATACCACCTCCATCAATGGTGTCGAGATCCCACGCACTGCCGTTACCCACATAGGAATGCAGCAGGTAAGGACGATACTGCGTGAGAACACCAACTGTATTGATGCCAGAATTTGCGCAGTTGGAAAGCACAAAGTCGATGATGCGATACTTCGCTCCGAACGAGACAGCTGGCTTGGCGATTTTGCTTGTCAGCACGCCCAACCTGCTTCCCCGTCCGCCCGCGAGCAGCATCGCAATGCATTCGGTCTTGCTCATGGCTCACTTCCCCTTTCGTCCGTCTCCCCCAGGGGGACATCATATATTTGGCGCCGCCCCCAGTGGGCGGCGAAATCCCCACCAAAGCTGGGTGGCAATACCGCCGCCCAGCGACCGTGCTAGATGTGCCAAATATCGCGCGCATACTCTCTGATCGTACGATCAGAGGAGAAGAATCCGGACTCAGCGGTGTTGTGAAGCGAAATACGATCCCAACGTTGCTGATCGGGATAAAGCGCGGTTAGCTCCTCCCATGCCTGCACATAGGAGTAGAAATCCTTCAAAACAAGATCTTGGTCGTTGTTGACCATCAAGGCATCGCGAACACTCTCAAAGTTGCCTGAAAGACGTGCGAAAGTACCATCCGTCAGCTGGTCAATAATGCGACCCAGACGAGCACGATCGGCATTGTACATATCCCACGCATAGTAGCTACCACTAGCGCGCAAAGCATCTACCTCGTGTGCACGCAGACCAAAAATCTTGATATTTTCTTCACCAACAAGCTCGGTAATCTCGATATTAGAGCCGTCATACGTGCCCAAGGTAATAGCACCATTCATCATCAGCTTCATGTTAGAAGTACCAGAAGCCTCGGCACCCGCAACAGAAATCTGCTCGGAGATGTCTGCTGCCGCGTAAATATACTGGGCATTAGAAACAGCGAAATTAGGCACAAAGGCCACGGTCATCTTTTTGTTAACGCGCTCATCAGAGTTGATCACGTCGGCAACAGAGTTGATAAGACGAATAACTTCCTTGGCAAAGTCGTAGCTCTGAGCAGCCTTTCCCGCAAAAATAAAGGTAGTTGGCTGGATATCAAAACTGGGATCGGCCAGCAGGCGATTGTAGAGGTCAACAACCTTAAAGACATTGAGCAGCTGGCGCTTGTAGGCATGGAAACGCTTAACCTGCACGTCAAAAATCGTCGAAGTATCTAGGATTGCACCCGTAGTCTTTTTGACATAAGCGGCCAAACGCTCTTTGTTGGCCTTCTTGGAGGCGCGGAAGCTCTCAAGGAAGCTGGGGTCATTCTCAAAAGCCTCAAGCTTCTTGAGCTCGTTGGCATCCTTAAGCCAGCCCGTACCTATTGCATCACTAATCAGCTTTGCATAAGTAGGATTGGCATTTGCAAGGAAGCGACGAGGACTTACGCCATTGGTTTTGTTGTTGAACTTCTGAGGTGTCAAAGCATAGAAGTCCTTAAGCACCGACTCTTCCAAAATAGAAGTGTGAAGTGCTGAAACGCCATTGACCGAGTGGGAGAAAATCACAGAAAGATTGGCCATGCGCACTTGACCGTCCCACAGGATTGCTGTTGCCTGGAGCTGATCACGCCAGTTAGGAGCATCTTGAGGGAAGGTCTCACGATAACGACGATCAATCTCTTCGATAAACATATACACGCGGGGAAGCAGAGCCCTAAAGGTATTGATGGGCCACTTCTCCAGTGCCTCAGGCATAACCGTATGATTGGTATAGCTAATGGTCTGAGTGCAAATCTTATATGCCAAATCAAAGTCTACATGGTGGATATCGACAAGCTGACGCATGAGCTCAGAACCACACATAGCAGGGTGAGTATCGTTAGTATGGATGCTCACGTAGTCACCCAAATGCTCCCAATCCTCACCATGCTCCTTCTTGTATGTGCGAAGAATAGCCTGTAGACCAGCACAAACAAAGAGGTACTCCTGTTTAAGGCGTAACAGGCGGCCATGCTCACCCGCATCGTTGGGGTACAAAATCATCGAAATAGCTTCGACATCCGAGCGGAACTTACTTGCACGCGCATAATCACCAGCATTAAACGCATCAAGGTCAAAGTCCTCAGAACTGGGCTCTGCCTTCCAAATGCGCAGATGGTTAACGGTGTCACCACCATAACCAATAATGGGCAAGTCATAAGGCACAGCACGAACAATCTCGCCGCCTTCTTGGGTAAACCAGTACTCGCCATCGCTCTCGTGACGAACTACCTGGCCACCAAACTGTACATCTACTGCACTGCCAACCTTGCGGGTTTCCCAAGGATAGCCACCTTCAAGCCAGTTGTCAGTCTTTTCAACCTGACGACCGCCCTCAATCTCCTGACGGAACAAGCCGTAACGATAACGCATGCCATTGCCATAGCCGGCAATGCCTTCCGTTGCCATAGAATCCAAAAAACAGGCAGCAAGGCGGCCCAAACCGCCATTGCCCAAACCAGGATCAGGCTCTTGCTTTTCGAGTTCATCGAGAGAAGTGCCCAAATCAGCCAAGCCGTCTTCAACGACGTCACGAGCGCCCATATTGAGCAGATAGTTATCCAGCAGAGGCCCCAACAAAAACTCTAGCGAGAAGTAGTAGACCTTCTTCTTGCTTTTGTCATAATTTTTGACCTCTACCTTGCGAGCAAGACCAGCAACGAGGGTTGCAAGGGCGTAATAACGCTCATAAGGAGTACAATCCTCAAACTCACGACCAAAGGCACTCCTGATAGAGTCTTTGTAGTATGCCTTGAAATTCTCCTTGGTATTGAAAGCCTCTAGGCTCAGGTTTTCAATATCTACCTGCTTATTCGCGATTTGCATATATGCCTTCCTACGGTACTGCCAAACGAGGTACACACACTCGCATCTTAAAAAAGCATGCGAGTGTGTATCCTATTTTGCCTTACTCTGGCGCGTTGTGCGCTTGGCAGTTGCCGTTGGTGTTGAAGTTTTGCTTGCCGTTGTCTTTTTTGCGGTCGTCTTTGCTGTCGTCCTCGTAGTTGTCTTGCTTGAGGACTTCTTTGCCGTTGCCTTTGCGCGAGTCTTCTTTGCGGGAAGAGGCCCCTCATAAGCAAGAATCAAGCCACCGATGGGAGGAACACGCAGCGTCACACAATAATCGCGGCCATCACAGGGTTCTTCAACTGTCTTATACACAAAACCCGAATTAGTCACACCAGAGCCACCAAATTCTTCGGCATCGGTGTTAAACACTTCTTTCCACTTACCTGCATATGGCAGACCCACACGATATTCCTCATACGTAGCGGGATCAAAATTGATGAGGATAAAAAGATCATCTTTGGGCTTATCGCCATGACGGATGTAGGAGATGATGGACTGCTCGGCATTATCAGGGTTAATCCACTCGAAACCATCTTGGGTATACGCTCGCTGCCAAAGTGCTGGGTAAGAATTATAGAAAGCATTGAGCTTGGCTACAAAGTGCTGCTGATGAGCATGTGCCTCGTACTGCTCTGTCAAGAAATACTGAATGCCCTCGTAATAGCGCCACTCAATAAACTGCGCAATCTCATTACCCATAAAGTTAAGCTTGGCACCAGGATGTGTCATCTGATAAAAAGCCAACGACCGCATACCGGCAAACTGACGCCAGTAATCGCCAGGCATACGTGTAATCAGCGAGCACTTCCCGTGTACCACCTCGTCATGAGACAGTGACAACACGAAGTTTTCGTTGAATGCATACATTATCGAGAAGGTCAAAAGGCCATGATTGGACGGGCGGTACGGGAAGTCAGACTGCATATAATGCAGCGTATCGTTCATCCAACCCATATCCCACTTAAGATGGAAGCCCAAGCCACCATCCTCGGGCGGATAGGTCACAAGTGGCCATGCGGTTGACTCTTCGGCAATCATCAGCACATCAGGGCAGTATTTGCCAATGGTGGTATTGCAGCCCTTGATGAACTCAATCGAAGCAAAGTCTTCCTCAGTGCCCTTCTCATTAAACTTCTTGAGACGTGGATCATCAATGCCAAAGTTGAGGTAGAGCATAGAAGTAACACCATCCATGCGGATACCATCGGCATGATACTCATCAATCCAATACAGAAGATTGGAGATAAGGAAGGAGTGTACTTCACCTCGAGCAAAATCAAACTTAAAGGTACCCCAATTGGGATGCTCTTCTTTTTCATAAAGCTTGTGACCATTGAAGTGCACCAGACCATGTTCATCACGGCAAAAACCGCCGGGAACCCAGTCCAAAATGACACCAATGCCAGCTTTGTGACAACTATCAACAAAATGTTTGAACTGCTTGGGTGTACCATAGCGCGAGGTTGGCGCATAGTAGCCCGTTATCTGGTAGCCCCAAGAACCATCAAAGGGATGCTCCATCACGGGCAGAATTTCGATGTGGGAATACCCCATCTTTTTAACGTACTCAACGAGCTCAACCGAAAGATCTTCGTAGGTAAGGTAGGTGCCTGCATGGTCATCAGAGTCGGGATCGCCATTGCCAGCCAAGCCGTCATCATGGCGTTTCCAACTGCCTAGATGTACTTCAAAAATGTTGAGAGGTGCCTTCATCTGGTTGGTCTTTTTACGCTTATCCATCCAGCTCTTGTCGCCCCAGACATAACCCTCGATATCGGCAGTCTTTGAGGCAGTACCAGGGATCATTTCGGCTGAGAAGGCATAGGGGTCTGCTTTATAAAGCAAGTCGCCCGACTGAGTTTCGATGAGATACTTATAAAGTTGGCCTTCTTGCACACCAGGGACAAAAGCTTCCCAAACGCCACCGTAGGGCGTAACTTCCAGCGGATTGGCTGTGGGGTCCCAGCCATTAAACTCACCAATAACATGCACAGAGCGCACATCAGGCACCCACACAGCAAAGAAGTATCCAGCGACACCATCAACTGTCGCGGGATGCGCGCCCATCTTTTGATAACTGCGATACCAGGCGCCTTCGGTCAGCAGATAAATGTCATCATTGCTCAGTCTATATATTGTGTCTGTGGTGCCCATTCCTTACCTCCAACAGTCGCCGCTTTTCATTGGCTAGCGTCTGATCCCCTCTGGTGAGGGAACGGTTCCATACCCCTTCCATAGTAGTCTTGGATGGAACAAAATGGGGCATGCTATCGGATGTGCGGTAGGTGGATACAATCTATAAACGGCAAGCGGTTATTTTAGGTATACATAACAAGGGGAAGAAATGCCACGCGAATCAAAAAAATCAAAGCAGGCGCGCGCTGAGGAGATGTGCGTTCGCATGGAGGAACGCTATGGCCATATGGAAAGCGCGCTGAACTATACGTCGCCGTTTACCCTGTTGATAGCCGTCATGCTGTCTGCGCAGACCACTGATGTTGCCGTCAATAAGGTAACCCCTGAGCTCTTTTCCCGCTGGCCAGGACCTGCCGAACTTGCCCAAGCAGAGCTTTACCAGGTAGAAGATGTGATCCACTCTCTAGGTTTTTATCGTACTAAGGCACAGCATGCTATTGAATTGTCACAAGTACTCATCTCTGAATACGGTGGAGAAGTTCCAAAAAGCATGGAGGAGCTCACGCATCTGCCAGGTGTAGGACGCAAGACAGCAAATATCGTGCTCAACAAGGCTTTTGGTATTGTCGAAGGCATTGCAGTGGATACGCATGTATATCGCATTGCAACAAGGCTCGGCTTTACCAAGACGTCAACACCTGCTGCCGCTGAGAAGGATCTGCTTGAACTTATTCAAAAAAAGTTCTGGCGCGGGGTAAATGAAACTTGGATACGCCTAGGTCGCGAAATCTGCAGTGCTCGCAAAGCGCGCTGCGATGAGTGCCCGCTGGCCGATCTTTGTCCCAGTGCGGGCCAGCCCAACCGCTATCTTAAACACAAGAAGCGCTGAAAATATGTGGTAATTTTGTCGGCTACTTTTGACGCTGGATGAAGCCTACCTCAAGGAAGTCATAGCTAAACGCATTAAGGGTAAAGTCATTCTGAAAACGCTGAGACCGGAGCGCAGCGGCATATCACTGCTAATCAACATTAAAAATTGCATCTTAAAAGTGTGACATTAAGAAAGATGCCCATATCGGGCATTGCTGCTGATACGGGCATAGCCTTTTTCTGCCAGAGGAAAGATTAGAAATTTGATATCAAATACTATCTTCTCTAAAAACCAGATTGTTCTCGATAGTAATGCTGAAATCAGAGAACAATAATGAGCCGTTGGGAACTGCAAAGGAGCAAGTGTCTACGTTTGCGCACAGTGGTAAACGATTTATTTTAATATTCAATTTTGTACCTCGAGAATTAAGCAAACCTCTACACAGGTTTTGCGCCAATTCACTTTTTGGTACACGAAAAGAAATCATCACTTTTCCAGTATATAGCAGACAGAGTTGCGCTTGAAATTCAATCCCTTTGTATTCAAATTCCACATCCGTAAAATGAGGTAACTTTTCCTCGATACTATGTACAGACATAATCAATAAGTGAGAGAGGACGATACATTAGGTGCCGTAAAAGAAACTCCTTTAGCATCAATCATAAAACCGCTGAGCGTTGCGGTATTGGTGCCACGCTTTGTTTTTACTCCCATGATGTTGCCAGAAGCACTTCCGTCAAACTCAATATTCCCAAGCAAGTAAGATCCCCCACGATTTGTGGTAACTTCTCCTGCAAAGGTCATAAGTCCTTTGGTATAAGAAGTAACACCCCAATAAATTTGTGAACGGTTAACCCAATAAATGGCTGCTGTTCCAGCGTTGCCGTACGCTGTTGAGTAAGGAATAGCTTCTGTTTCTGGATCGTAAACAATAGTATTGCCATCCTCATTGATATAAAAGTGAACAATGGAAATCTCGGAGTTTGGATCAGGCGCAGGCGCATCATCAGGCAACCAAGATGGCAATGTTTGCGATGGTGCTTCTTTTGCACCTACAGCAAAGGCGGTAACTCTCATAAAGAGCAGCATAACAATCGATAGCAGGATACATAATGCTTTTTTCATAGATTGACTCCTTTCATTTGATATCAATGTCCATTGAGAGCATGGAAAATTAGGAGATGCAACAATCGGCGGCACATAACCTAAGCATCCGCTGTATAAGCTATGCGACTATCCTGCTGATTTTAAGTCGCAGTCTCCATAGTGGGCAGGAGACATAAGCAAATACGTGCAAATGCCCACATAAAAGTTTACCGTTACTATTGCTTATTTCACCTCCTGTTTTGAGGATATAGCAAGCAGAAAATACAGTTAAGCGCACAACTGGCTTTTTCCTGTAAACGGATTATTCAATCCAAAGTGCATATATAGAGCTTTCTCCGCCATAGTACGAAGTTCCTGATAATCAACCCTAAAATTACAATCAGTAAAACTAGGTACACATTGAATCTCGCGTGTAGCAGCATAAAAGCTGAGTAATGTTTCTATGCTGCCAGATTTTTAGTTTTTCTCACGCTGCTTATGCAAAAAGGCGAACCCATACAAGTTCGCCTTCTCATAAAAGCTTTTGGCTATAGGACACACGCGACTTGCCATGGGGTACGCGGTTTGTCACATGGCACTTGCAAGCTTTACACATGTGAGCCTTTATGCTTCAGAGTCCTTCTTCACCAGAATACCTGCGGCAGCAAGAGCACTACCGAGAGCAAGCAGTGCAAAAGGCACGCCATTTGCAGCATCACCGGTTTGAGGCAATGCGGAGGTGCGCGAAGCTAAGGCATGACGAATATGCTTGCCATTAGCGTCTTCCGTATGGGCCTCAATCGGCTTGACTTTTTTGGGCTGAGCAGGAGCAGGCAGCAAAGGCAGCGTGCCATCGGAGGTCAGTGCTTTGATGAGGGCATTACCAAACTCAAAGACATTGCCACCCATGTAGCACTCAGAAAGCTGTTGAGGGGTCATCCAAAGATATCCATGCTTGGTCATCATCTTGATAAATGTTTCGCCCGGGTTGGCCACGATATACGTCCAGATATAGCCCATCGCGCGGCCCTTGGACTCGTCACCTGTAGTTTTTGCCCCCGCCGGATAAGGATACTGTGCCGACTGCGCCATACCAGTCTCAAGGTTAATCAAAGATGAGCCATCCTCGGGGCTAACGATATTCTCAACAATGGCAAAAAGTTGACCAGGCTTCAGCTGAATGTACTTATTCAATTCAACCGTGTGAGTACCCGCAAGAATTGCCTTGTAATCCATCTCAAGTACTGGCTTGCGATCATTGGTGGGATTGTTGTCCTTCAGGTCATTGGCATTCACGAGATAAATGCGAATCTTGACCTTTGAGTTGGCAGTCGACGTATGTACCGTAACCGCCTTGAGGATTTCTTTGCCCTTAGCCTTAAAGACGTTGGATACCCAGGTACCAGAGTCCTTGGTACGAAACACAAAAGGTGCCTGCGACTGGTTGATAGCAGTATCGTAGTGGTAGTTATGGTCATGTTGGAACTTGCCATTCTCATCAGCAAGCTCAACCTCATAAACCGATGGTGTGTTGATAGAGTGGTCGTAATAGGACAGCCAGAAGTAGCCCGTGTGCAGACCCGTCTCAGGATCAATAATGCCCCACTTGCGCACGCGGCGATTATTGTAGAGGGAGTTAGGATCAAGTCCAAAATTCTTGGTATACCAATCTCCAGAACCCCAACTGTTCTTTACGAGCCACGCACCTTTCTTAAGACCTTTGATGTTGTTGCTATCTGCCTGGAAATTGGCAGGATCAAAGTCATCATCCCAACCAACAATAGTAACCGCATGAGTAATCTCTATGTTAGTTGCGTCGCAATACTGCGCCCACGTATTGGCATTGAAGTAGTCGCTCGTGGGATGCGCACCTGGCTGTGCCGTGTCGGCACCATAGCCAATCTGAACGGCGCCATATTTAATGAGAGCTTCTTTGATGATCTTATTGGCATTCTTGTTATAGCCCTTCCAAACAAGATGGTCCTTCTTGTCCATCTCAAGAATGTTGGGGTCAGGCAAGTAGTAGACGCCCTTGACACGCACCGTATTGTTAATGGACTTGGGATTGGGCTTCCACTTTGGTCCCATGCGCGCAATCCTCAAGAAGTTCTCAAAGGTAACGGGGACACCCTTAGGCCAGTAGGGCACTTCTGTTTCAGTTGCAATGGCCTGCCAAGCAGTAAAGAGGGTCTCGGCCATGGTTGCCCAGCCACCAGCCTGCAAGCGGTCCCACTCTTCATCAATGGGAAGAATATCAATCTCGCCCTCACCCTTTTGTGAGCCTGCCTCCTGCAACGAAAATGCCATCCAAGCAAGGTAAAGCTCGGAATAGTCAACACCCTTGTCATCAATCTTGGAAAGAATAGGCTTCAGGTGGTCGTGGGGATTGACAACGGTCGCCTTGTCACCTGCCTGGGCCTTCAAAATGGCACTCTCAAGAGCCGAGATAGAGGCAAAAGACCAGCAGGTGCCAAAGGGACTCTGATTTTTGACCGAGGTAGCTTGTTTAACGTTGTTAAGGTAATAGCGCGTAATCTTGGTAACGTCTAGGTTGGTGTCGATAGAGCTCAGTGTACGAGATGTATTCTGTCTCTTATACACATCTGACGCTGCCGACGAAACCTTATGGGTGTA
>NZ_CAMXYY010000013.1 GCF_947253395.1 uncultured Olegusella sp. | reverse complement strand
GCTCACGATGGCGCAGTTGCAACTGCCGCAAGTCATCAACAGCAAGCGAGGTGCGAATACCTTGAAGCTGTGTTTTTAGATCCTGGTGATCGCGTGCTTGATCTACCTGACGTTCAAGGGGACGCAATTGACGATTGAGCTCACGTTGCACATCTTTGGCGCGAACTAAATTGACATCCATCGCTGTCAACTTGCGTTCGGCGCGCTCCTTGCGACGGCGATGCTTGGAAATGCCTGCTGCTTCCTCGATAAGCTCGCGACGTTCCTCTGGACGGCCTGACAAAATTGAATCCAGCTTGCCCTGACTAATAATAGAATGGGTATCTTTGCCCAATCCTGAATCATGCAGGATGTCTTGGATATCGCGCAAACGCGAAGGGGCACCATTGACCAAATATTCAGACTCTCCAGAGCGATACATACGCCGTGTAAGTGCCACTTCAGAAAAATCAATGGGAAGCGTATGGTCCTCGTTATCCAAAACGAGCGTAATTTCTGCCACACCCACTGGCTCACGGGCAGAGCTACCTGAGAAAATAACGTCTTCCATAGCTTGACCACGCAACATGCGCGCGCTTTGCTCGCCTAATACCCAAAGTACCGCATCGGACACGTTTGATTTGCCCGAACCATTAGGTCCTACGACAACGTTAAGCCCTGGGTCAAAAGACATCTGTGTTTTGTCAGCAAAGGATTTGAAGCCCTTGAGGGAGAGTGACTTGAGATACATCAGTCTTCCTCCTGATGTTGGGCAAAATAATGCGAAAGTGTCATAGGGGCTATGGGATTGGGGGCTGTGGCATCCTCAATATAACCTAGACGCACAAGAGCATCTTGGGCTGCAGCGCTTTCGGCATCTTTTTTTGAGCCACCGCAACCACGACCAATACGCCTGCCCGATACCAGAGCCACAGCATTAAAAGTGGGCTGATGATCAGGACCACTTTGTCCTACAATTTTGTATTCGGGAGCCTCATGCAAATCGCGCTGAGTCACTTCCTGCAAACGTGACTTAGGTGAAATAGGTCGCTCGGCAATTTCAGGGGTAATATGTGGACCCAAGGTACGGCGCACAAAGTCATGTGCTTTCTCGTACCCTGCATCCAAATATAGCGCACCAACAACTGCCTCATAAACATTCTCAAGAGCAGACCTCATACCGCGAGCGCCAGTACCACGTTCGGACCCGCCAAACACGACAAGTTCGCCGATACCCAAATCCTCCGCCACCTCGGACAACATAGGACCTGAAACCAGAGAAATTTTGAGACGAGTAAGCTCACCTTCATCCATCTGAGGAAAACGCTCAAACAAATCCGTAGCAACAATGGCTCCCATGATGGAATCACCTAAAAACTCAAGGCGTTCGTAGGAGTCAGAGACAGGATGACCCTCGACGGCTGAGGGGTGCGTAATAGCAGAGCTAATCAACCGCTGATTGAGAAAATGATGTCCAAGAATTTCCTCAATAACGGCGATGCGTTGGTGCAAGTTCAAAAGAGCCCCTTACTGTGCTTTCAAAATAACGTCTACCGCGTCGCCAATAGTCTCTATCTCGCCAAGACTATCCTCGTCCACGGTGACTTCAAACTCATCTTCCATGGTTGTTACCAGCTCAAGCATATCAAAGGAATCAGCACCCAAATCATTGAAGCTCGTAGTTTCGGCCAACTCGTCAGCATCAACCTCAAGGGTCTCAGCGATAAGCATAGCGACCTTGTCAAAAATTTCGCTGCGATCCATCATTGCGTCCTCTCTTTAACAACAAATCAAACAAACACTTTGAGAAGATTGTAACCCCACAAGCACCTTATTTTGTTGTCACAAGCTCATCGGCAATTTTGGCAACGAGGCCAGAATTGACAGCGGCAGCAGCGGCAAGAGTGCCGTGCTTAATTGCCTGAACTGAAGTGGCACCGTGACCAATGAACACGGGGGCTTTACAACCCAAAAGTACTGCTCCACCATATTCATCGCCTGAAAGTGCAAGAGCTACTTCTTTAAGAGGCGATTTAATAAGCAATGCGCCAAGGCCAGCTACAGGTGATGTCTTGGCAGCTTTTTTTATTTCAAAAGCCAAAAACTTTGCGGTGGCTTCAAGGGTCTTGAGCGCCACATTACCTGTAAACCCATCGGTCACGATAACGTCAAAGGCATCTCCCAAAAGATCAGAGCCCTCACAGTTGCCCGTAAACCAGCCTGTATCAGCGGAGGCCTCTAGCAGCGCTTTATGAGCTGCAAGCGTTGCCTCAGAGCCTTTGGTCTGTTCTGCGCCGTTAGAAAGCAGCGCCACTTTGGGATCTGCCACTCCCAAGGTCACCTTGGCAAACGCACGTCCCATTTGAGCAAACTGCACCATCATCTCAGGACGAGCATCTGCATTGGCTCCGAGATCCACAAAAACTGTCCTATGCGCGCTGCCACTTGGCAGAGCTGCTGCTAAAGCAGGACGCTTTACGCCGCGAATCCTACCCACACCAAGAGTTGCTGCTGCAAAAATCGCACCTGTTGCTCCTGCAGAAAAGAAACCGTCGGCCTTGCCCGCCCTCAGCGCTGCACAAGCGCGAACAATTGAAGAATCCTTTTTGTTGCGAACTGCCTCAGCCGGATGTTCTTCCATGCCTATGACCTCAGTCGATATCAACGCCTCAACACGAGGACGCTTAGCAGCAAACGGCTCCACAAACTCAGCTGCACCAACAGCCAAGATATGTAACTGAGGATCCTCAGACAAAGCAGCATCAATGCCATCAAGAACTACCTGAGGCTCTTTGTCTCCGCCCATCACATCAACACAGATGCAGGTCATGCGGAACTCCTCTCAATTGGCAAACTACGCCTCAACCTAATAAAAAAGGGTCGACCCCACAAGGAGACCGACCCTCAGACTGACCCTTGCAGCATGAGGCTACTCGGTGACAATGACCTCACGGTCCTTGTAGTAGCCACAGTTGGGGCACACGTGATGCGGCAGCTTCGGGGCGCCGCAGCGGGGACACACCGAGCGGCTAGGTGCCGTGAGCTTGCTGTTTGCCGAACGGCGGGTGTGGGTGGCACCGCGACCCTTCTTTTGCTTAGGAACTGCCATGTTGACCTCTGCTTCCAACTCATCTCGCACCGTCTGTAGTCTATGCGACGGTACGGTCCTACCTAATCACACAAAACGAGATTGTAGCACGCATATAGTCTGTGTGCCACTATCTGCATATCTTTCTCCCAAAAAGCTGCAGGAGCACGTATGCGACGCGCTGTTAATCCTCCAGTTTAAGCTCCTTGAGCTTGGCAAAAGGACTTGATGACAATCTGTCCTGCTCAATTTGAGCTGCGTGACCACAATCTTGTTCATTGAGATTGGTACCACAGACAGGACAAAGACCACGGCAGTCAAGCTTACACAAAACGATGAAGGGAGTTTCCATCAGCAGAGTCGCATTAAGCGCTTCAGATAAGTCAATGGTCATATCAGCCGCGACCAAGGAAAAGTCAATCTCATCTTCATCGTCACTCAAGCTAGCAAGATCAGGCTCATGGAAGAGAAAATACTCGTCTACTTCACCTGTAACATCAAACTCAGCCTTCTCAAGGCAACGATCGCAAGAGCCAACAACATGCGCATGGAGCATGCCTGTAGCCAAAATGCCTTCACCAGCATTGGTGAGCATCAAATCATAATCAATCCCTGCAGGGAGAGTGAAGTCACGTTCGCCGAGGGTATAGCCCTCTTCATCAAGATGACCCATCAACGGTAGAGTACTACCAGGATCTGCAAGTCTTGCGTCTAAAGGAATAATCAGCGGCTGCATGCCGTCTACCAACCTGCCTCTTCACGACGAGAGGAAGAACCTTCCTCGATTGTCTGACGAACTCGCGTAACTGAACTCGTCATCGACTTAAGGTTGTCCTCAAGATGAGCAAGCACGGAGTCTGCATAGGACTCGGCATTGTAGCGTGTATCGCGCTCATATTGAGAAGCTTGGTCACGAATCTGGTCGGCTTGATGCTGAGCCAAACGAACTACCTCTTGGTCGCCAGCCAAAATCATCGCCTGTTGCTGCGCGTCAGCGATGATAGCATCGGCCTGCTGCTGCGCACGATCAAGAGTCTCCTGCTCTTCCTTGACAATGCGACGTGCATCGGCGAACTCCTGGGGGAAACGATCACGAATCTCATCCAGGATCTCGTAGATCTCCTGGGCGTCGACAACCTTCTTTTGAGGACCGCCAGCAAAGGGTTGCTTTGCCTCACTGATGATCTGCTCGAGCTCGCCGACCAGGCTCTCGATCTCCTCACCTGGCTGCATCTGGGACTCCTTCCGTCCTGAGTTCGTTTTGAGCAAGCTTACGTCCAAGCTGCTATATTTCACACTTATTCTAGAATGGTAGCAGAAACTTATGCACCATAATGCTCAAGCAAGCAAGACTGCACATTGGGCGGTACCAAAAAAGACACATCAGAGTCCAAAGAAGCTAGTTCACGCACAATTGATGAGGAAACATAGCCATATTTGCTTGCTGACATGACAAAAATAGACTCAATATCCGAATCAAGACGCGTGTTCAGAGCTGCTTGTTGAAGTTCATACTCAAAATCGGTCATTGCACGCAAACCCTTGACCACGCCACGGGCACCAATCTGCTGACAAAAACTCACCAACAGACCACTAAAGGGCTTTACGTCCACATCATCAATGCCTTCTGCCTGAAGTGCATCAACGATCATAGACACCCGCTCATCCAAAGAAAATGCTGTGCCTACCCCATTTTTACCCTGAGAAGCTGCTACTGCCACCGTAACCTTGGGAAAGAGGCGCCGCGCACGCTCAATAACATCAAGATGCCCAAAGGTAACGGGATCAAACGTACCAGGCACCACTACATGATCAATAATTTGCGCGCTCATTAACACGTCCTCCGTCAGCTTCACTTGTCTTGCTGACATCATATATCAGCAGATCAACCGTAGTAATTCCTTGCTTTTTTGACTTCATGAGCATCGCGTTGGGCAAAGTAAGACCACAAGTCTTGACTTCATGCTCATAGAGTATGCGTGCCGACGGAGCAAGCAAACCCTGTTGGTCAAGATTTTTAACCAACTGAGAAACCTGCCCCGCTGAAATCGCATAGGGCGGATCAAGCAAAACGAGGTCAAAGGGAGCGCCCCAAAGGCCCCCACGCTTTACGAGCGTCCACACATCGCCTACAGCTACTCGTGTCATTCTTTGTGCCTGTAGCGCTGCACAATTACGTTTGATTACCGCAGCAGAATTACGATTGATATCTACAAAAGAGCAGCTTGCAGCCCCGCGAGATAGCAGCTCAAGTCCCAAGGCTCCACTTCCCGCAAAGGCATCAAGTATGTGTACACCACTCAAATCCAACGCAAAAGATGACAAGACCATTGAGGCAATGCGCTCACGTGTACGGTCTGTTGAGGGGCGTGTTACCTCACGACCTTTGGGCGTCTCAAGAGCTTTTCCTTTCCAGATGCCACCTACAATGCGCAACTGCCCACTCATACGCGTTCCACCTCTTCAAAATACACCCCAAAGCGATCGCGTATTTCTATGGCAAGGGGAGCATGTTCGGGTAGTTGAAGTTTTGGGTCTGCTTGCATCAAAGCAAGTGCATCCTCGTGAGCCCATTCAATCAAGTCTTGATCGCTTGCAAGATCAGATAGTTGCAAATTCATGCCGCCATGCTGGCGATAACCTAGCACCTCTCCTTCATGGCGCAATTGGAGGTCAAGCTCTGCCAATTTGAAACCATCAGAGGTTGCTTCAAGTGCATCAATACGCCTCCGAGCAGGGCTATTTTTCTTTGATGCGCACACCATCCAAGCAGAACCTGCATACTGTCCTCGACCAACACGGCCCCTCAGTTGATGTAAGGTTGCCAAACCAAAACGATCAGAGTCAAAAACCAGCATGACCGTAGCCTGAGGCACATCAACACCAACTTCAACAACCGTAGTGCACACTAGTACCTGAATCTCACCACGACGAAATTGCTCCATCACAGCATCTTTGTCAGCAGCACTCATGCGACCAGTCAACATGGCTACCTGTGCCCCAGGTACCATGCGCTGCACTTCAGGCAAGGTAGAAACAACCGAATGTAGCTGCTGAGTGGCAGCTTTATTCGTCTCGGGAATGTCTTCAAGATCGATACCCTCATCACTATCGTCAATCAAAGGGCAGACTACATAAGCAGCCTGACCTGAGGCAACTGCAGTGCGTATAGCCCCCCAAGCAAGATCTAAATTGGCGGGAACCACCGACCTCGTTGTTACGCCAGCGCCTGCAAGGGGACGCTTTTTAATGACAGAAGAGTCCATGTCACCATAGAAAGTCAGGGCAAGAGTACGCGGAATAGGTGTTGCTGTCATGGCCAGCAAGTCTGCGCCAGGACCTTTTCGCCGCAAAGCCACGCGCTGGTCAACACCAAAACGGTGTTGCTCGTCAACCACAACAAGACTGAGCTTGTGAAATTGCAGCGTATCTGAGAGTAAAGCCGTCGTACCAAATACAATACTGCATTTTCCTGCTGCTATAGCCTCTGTCATATCAGCGCGCTCAGAGCTCGAAGTTGCGCTCGTCAGCAAAGCCCAGCTAATGTTTGCTCTATCGAGCAAGGGACCCAGTTTTTCAGCATATTGACGAGCCAAAACTGAAGTTGGTGCCATCATGGCCGCCTGAGTACGACTATCCGCACAAGCTGCCAAAGCCAAAGCAGCAACGACGGTTTTGCCTGTACCTACGTCACCAAGAAGCAGGCGATTCATCACTTGGGGAGCCGCCATATCATGTAGGATATCTCGACTTGCGCGGCTCTGCTCATCTGAAAGCTCAAAAGGTAAAGCAGCCGTGAGAGCATGCAGATGCTCTCCATGTATACAGTGTTGCACAGGCTGCACGCCTGCATCTTGTAGACGCTGTCGCACGCGTAGGGTAAGTTGCAAACAGAGCAACTCATCATAGGCAAGACGTCGACGGGCTTGTTCGGCCTCTGCCTTGCTGTCAGGGTAATGAATTGAACGCAAGGCAGGAGCAAGACCCATGAGCTGACGGCGCGCTACGAGAGTTGCCGGCAAGAGATCGCAAACGTCTCCTATATCTGCAAGGGCTGCCGAGGTTAAGCGCCTCATCCAGCCCGCACCCAAACCTTCCGTTAACGCATAGTGAGGAATCAAACGAGCGAGATGCGCTTGGTCATTATCACGGTCAAGCTTTTCCCAAAAAGCAGGATTCATGCGTCTAAACCCATAGCCAAAGCGCACCTTGCCCGAAAGCATAATGCAATCACCTGGCTTTATCTGATCGGCGACCCAAGGCTGACGAAAAAACGTTGCCAACATAATGCCCGAATCGTCTACCAGTGCAAGTTCCACCAATTGCAGACGAGGTTTAGGGTGCTTAAGCTCAACTTTGTCTACAGTCGCAATAATCGTTGCTTCGCTTCCCACCTGCGCAAGCGCAATGGGGACTACGCGAGAATAGTCACTGTAGCGCGTAGGAATATGCAGTAGCAGGTCTCGAGCACGCTCGATATCCAACCTTGCCAAAGCTCCGCCGCCCGCAGCTTTAGTAAAACGAGATGCAAACCTTAATCTGGACACCCCAGCTGCAAGCAAAGCTGTCCTTTGCAGGCGACCTGCCGCCTCACCAATACTGGGAGCATGCCCCATGGGGACTCCCATCACCTATTCGATAGAAAAAATCACAGGATACAGAGGCTGCTCACCGCGCTGAGCATCAATTTCAAGATCAGGCTGCGCTTCCTCAATACGCTCTTGGAGCTGCTCAAAAGCCTCATCATGCATATCAGACCCAGCAAGCAACGTGAGCGTATCGCCTTCCTCCTCATCCATCATTTTGGCAATAAGGTCAAGCGTAACCTGAGCTACATCGTTACCAACAACGGTAATCTTGCCATTCTCAATACCCATAATGTCACCGGAGTGAATGGGGCTGCCATCAGCTGCCTGTGAATCGCGAACCGCGGTAGTAACCTCACCATCACGAACATCAGCAATTGCAGCGCGCATTTCTTCAATGTTGTCCTCGAGACTTGCCTCGTAATCAACAGCAAACATGGCAGCAAATGCTTGAGGAACCGTCTTGGTAGGAACAACCGCTGCTTTCACATCTTCGCAGGCACTTACCGCTGCTTCAGAAGCCATACGAATATTGCCATTATTGGGAAGCACAATAACCTGCTCGGCATGGGCACTTTCAATAGCCTCAAGGATATCGGCAGTTGAAGGGTTCATCGTCTGACCACCAGAAACGACCACGTCAACTCCCAAAGACTTCAAAATCTCTGCTTCACCACTGCCTGCAGCCACAGCCACAAAACCTAAGGGTTTGCGAGGCTCATGGGAAGCTGACTTGGCATCCTTATCAGCAGCAATCTTTTCGGTGCGCTCTTGAGCCTCAAGGTCCATATTGTGTACAAAAACATTGTAAATCTGGCCACGATGCAGCATGTGACGCAGAACATGATCGGGCCTGTTGGTATGCACATGAATCTTGTAATCAGGGTTGGAGCCAACAAGGAGCTCACAATCGCCCTGAGCAGACAAGTAACCAAGGCATGCTGCCTCATCAAACTGGGCACTATCTGCATGGAAGAGGAACTCTGTACAGTAACGGAACTCAGAACCCTCCCAATCATCGTTAAGCTCAATGTCAACCACATGGGCAACGTCTGCCTTGGCATCAACGGTTGTCTTGAAGGCAGTAAGCTCGCCCGACTTTCCTTGATAAGCGTTAACAAAGGCTTCAAAGAACGTCGCAAGACCAAAGGCACCAGAGTCAACAACACCATTTTCTTTGAGGACAGGAAGCAATTCGGGAGTACGTGCAACCGACTCATATGCCTCAACTACTAGTGCATCAAGCATGTCAGGAACCGAAATCTTGGTACGAGCAAGTTCATCTGCTTTGGCAGAAGTATCCTTGAGAACCGTCAAAATGGTACCTGCCACTGGTTTGCGCACAGCCTTGAAAGCAACCTTAACACCATTGCGTAAAGCAACTGCGATATCACCAGGAGTTGCATCTGCGCCCTTGGCAAGAGTCAAGCCCTCAGCCACACCGCGAAGGATTTGACTGGTAATAACACCCGAATTACCGCGAGCGCCCATCAGGGAGCCATGAGTAATCGCCTTAGCAATGTCATCTACCGTAGCTGAACTCGGCAAAGACTCAACCTCCTTGACCACAGTGCCCAAGGTTAAAGACATATTGGTACCCGTATCACCATCAGGCACGGGAAAAACATTGAGTTTGTTGATTTCTTCTGCCTTGTCGGCAACGACCTGAGCTGCAATCGGGAAGCACGTGCGGATAACTTTGGAAATCATCTTTGATCCTCTTGGCTGTGTTGGCAAAGGCGCAATGCGAGTCTGCCTGACGGACGTCTCTTGCACGGAGTTGAGCGTTTAAGCTACCTAGCTTACGCGCATACCCTCAATGTGAACTTTGACCTCAACATCGTTGAGCTCGGCAATTTGGCTCAGGATGAATTTGACTGCGCTTACAAGGTTCGAAGAAACCTGGCCAATATTGACACCAGACTCGACTACCACATGCAGGTCAACAATAACCGAAGAGCCCTCGGCGCTCACACCGATGCCCTTGCGCAGACGATAGGTCGGAAGCAGGCGAATAACACCTGTCTGAGACTCAGTGTCGGCCATACCCACGACGCCGTAGCATTCGAGGGCAGCGTAACCCGCAAGGTCTGCAATACAATCGTTGGAAACCTTGAGGATACCTGGGGTGGCGTTTGCCATGACCTCTCCTTCCATACGGTTGAGATGTCCTCTCAACCCAGAATATTCTTTGGAAAGTATAGCGCACCAATACATGCTAGCGGAGTTTTGGCACAAAAGCTGCTGACACACAAATGGGGCCCCCGAGGGAGCCCCTAAACTTCAGAGTAAATTCCACCGACGCTATGCGCGAACGAGATTGCCCTTCTTAAGGCAGCGGGTGCAGACATTAATCTGGACACGACGGCCATCCTTGACGACATGAACGCGCTGGATATTGGGCTTAAACGCACGATTGACCGTACGGTGAGAGTGGCTGATTGAACGACCAGCAACGGCATGCTTGCCGCAGATATCACAAACCTTCGACATACTTCCTACCTCCAAGGCGGCGCTCCTGCGCCCGTATGGGCTCCGCGCCCGCAAATTGCATAGCCGTATTAAAATAGCACACAATGTGCCTCATGCAAGAGATAACCCCTACTTATTGTGCTGATTGTGGACAAGAAACCCTCAAAGTACACAGTAATTACGACTATCGTTCCAAAAAATTTTTTACATACGCTCTGCTTAGGTATTCCTACGGCACACAAGTAAGCTGCATTCACTTTGTCTGCAGTCTTGCAGCTGCAGTGCGCACGGCAACTATTTGCCTGTACTCGAGGCTAAACGACCACGTTGATCGGTGTTATAGTAGCCAGAACCTTTGAATTCGATACCATAGGTTGTGAACATACGCTCCGCATGCAAGCCACACTTAGGGCAAGAAACCTCAGGATGAGTCCTCATAGAATGCTCAATTTCAAAAACATTGCCACAGGAGCTGCATTTGTAGTCATAGCGTGCCATTATTCCTCCGAGTAAATACCCTTACGATGTGTTTTCCAAAAAAACACTCTACCCAACCTTGGGAAAATTCTCCACGTCACGTATCATCTGACAAAAATATGACAAGCTAACAGCAAACCACGGGGAGAGCTCATATGAAAATTTCGGGTGCGATTTTTGATTGTGACGGAACGATTCTTGACTCTATGCCCATGTGGAACAAGATATTTCCCGATTGGTTGAATAGTCATAATATTCCTCACGCTCACATGCTTGCCGAAAAATATGAGTACATGAATTTTCAAGACGAATGTTTTTTCTTCCATGATGAGTTTGATGTGTGCGCCAGTCGTGAAGAAGCTCTTGCTGAAGTGTGCGCACTAGTACGCGTCGCGTACAAGACTGAAGTTGTGCCATTTGAAGGTATTGACCTATGGCTTGAGACACTTAAGGCGGCAAAAATTCCGATGGTGGTTGCCTCGTCTACCATAACGTCTTTGGTCAAAGAGGCGCTTGCCTACCATGGCTTACTCGATTATTTCTTGGACATCCTATACACAGGTGATGTTGGTGTCGATAAAACACAGCCTGACATCTATTTTGCTGCTCGTGAGGTACTGGATACGCCTGTTGATGAAACATGGGTATTTGAAGATGCGCCATTTGGTGTGAGCACTGCTTATAAAGCAGGATTTCCCACTGTATGCCTTTTTAACGACCATGATGGACGCGATGAGAACTTTATGCGCGCCAACTGTGATGTTTTTGTCCATGGATACCCTGAATTAAGCCTGGATTTATTAACTGACTATGAGCGATTGCTCATCACGGCATCGGCAGACACCATGAATTGCTTGGTAATAGGAGGTTCGCCCGTGCCAAGCTCGACAGATCTTGTTACATGCCTTGCCGCTGACGCTGACTGGATTGTCGCTGTCGATCGCGGGGCTGAGACACTAAAAGCCGCGGGTATTAAACCTGATGTTTTTTGTGGAGACGACGATACGGCAAGTCCTGCTACCTGCGATTGGGCACGCTCGGTAGCACAAACCTCCTTGCTTTATCCCACAAAAAAATATGCGACTGACCTCGCCATTGCCCTTAAGAGCGCAACGCATGAAGCAGCGCGTCGCAACTCAAATTTGCGCCTGACGCTCAGCTGTATCTCAGGTGGCAGGCAGGACCATCAGTTGGGCGTTTGGGGCAACTTGGCAGCCTACGTCAATGCGTGTCCGCATATTGTGGAAGATAATGAAGGTTCTGCTTGGGAATGTCGTCTGCTCTCCCCTGCCGGAAAGACCAGCTGGACACTTGATGCTGATGCTGTGGGTAAGACTTTTTCTGCAGTAGCATTGACACCCGACACCCTTGTCAGCGAAAGAGGATTGCGCTGGGAAGTTAACCACAAAAACTTTGCCTTGCTTTCCGATGTGGGCATCTCCAACGAAGTTGTCTCTGAAAATGCCTGCATCAGCTGCCACCAAGGCATTCTTGCCTGCTTCTTGCTGACCTAACAGCACAGATGGTTCATCCTTCGACCCTTATCCAAACAGATGGTTCATCCCTCAGCGTACACTCACACAGATGGTTCATCCCTCGACCTGCACTCACACAGATGGTGCGTCCCTCGACCCTTATGAGCACAGATGGTTCGTCCTTCGGTCCCCATGAGCAAAGATGGTTCGTCCTTCGGACTTTCAAAAAAATTGACCTGCGGTTTTATGCCGGCGCATCTCGAAACTCGAACCATCTATTAAAAAGTACCTCGAAGCTTAAACCATTTATTTTGAAATGCCTCGAAACTTGAACCATCTGCCATGCAAAAAGGGTTACTTCGTAGCCTACTTGTTGAAATCCTAGGGCAGTTTTGTGCAAGCTGCCAGTCAGCTTACGGGAAGGCATATTTCGGAATTAATACCATATTCATCGAGATTAATCTAAGCTCATAAAAGCAGCGCTGGGCACATTGATTCGCTGCTTCCTAGAGCATTTTTACACATTCTCGTCTATGGGTTTCGGTGATTAAATGGCCAACTCTCACATGCAAATCATTAGTTCTATGCTTGATGAAGCAGAGCAGAAACAAACATGTGCTTGGACGAATACCAAAGCCTTGCAGGACAGCTTTGTTCATTGCAAAGCACGAGGAAACATTATTAGTCCTGCTCCTAGCCTTTATGTACGCAAAGACCAGTGGAATCAATTGAGTTTCAATAATAAACATCTTTATATTGCGCGCGCTCTAACTGAAAAGCATCCCAACTGGGTTTTTTGCGGTCCAACAGCAGCGTTGGCATACGGTTTTGAGGTCCCCTATTGGCAGCTTCAAAAAATTCATGTTACCCATCTAAAAAGCTGCTATCGCGAAAACCAATACATCTGCCATCATCGCTATATCCCGCGTATGAAAAATAGTCTGCAACACCCATACATTGCAGCAGGAATACCCGTCCTTAGTGCCGCAGAAACTTTGACTCAATGTTTGCGAATGTCTAATTTTGCTGATGGCCTATGTATAGCAGATTCAGGATTGCGTGCATTAAATCAGACAAGAGAATGGCTGCTTAACGAGGTTAACCACGTAGGATTCCGTCAAAAAAGGATTGCACAGGCAAAAATTACCGCAAGTTTTGCCGATGCGCGTGCAGAAAGCGGAGGCGAGTCAATAGCTCGCGCGCATATTCTTGAGCTTGGCTTTGCTTTACCAGAATTGCAAGCAACAATTATTGACCCCATAAGCCAAGCAACATATCGAGTTGATTTTCTCTGGACATTATCCACGGGACAAAGGATTATTGGGGAGCTAGATGGACAACAGAAATACGTCGATCCCGACATGACCCAAGGTCGCTCTGCCATTGATGTATTAACGGCAGAACGATTGCGAGAATCGCGCCTCTCCCGACTAGCAAGCATCATGCGCTTTTCATTTGCAAATGCCTGTGATTTGGCTTTTTTATACCGACTATTGCAGTCATTTGGAGTTCCCCGTGCACTACAACCCTTCATTACCTGGAGCTAATGGCATTTTGTGTTATGCCCTTCGCATCAGTAAGTGCTACTAAAGTTGCTACTAAAGATGGTTCGAGTTTCGAGGTGCCCGCTATGATGCTGCAGCTCACTACTAAAGATGGTTCGAGTTTCGAGGTGCGCCGGCATAAAACCGCAGGTCAATTTTTTTGAAAGTCCGAAGAACGAACCATCTTTGCTCATAAAGGTCGAGAGACGAACCATCTGTGTGAGTACAGGTCGAGAGACGAACCATCTGCGCAAATGCAGGTCGAAGCCTAGGTTAACCGCGCAAACGTGCGACAAAATATGAATCGCCGGCACAAAATGGCTTAGACGCGGCGAAGAAGAGTACAAAAATGACCATCAAAGGAAGCAACGCGGGGATACGAGGCAAAGTAGCCTTCAGAAGTAACACACGGTGCCACAAGTCCGTATGCAGCATCGCTTAAAGAACGCACTGCGGGAGCCTCGAGTACAGAGACTTGCTCAAATGAACGACCTTCAGGACTCTCGAGAAATGCATGAACCACGCCCGTGTTCTCCTGCTCAAGCAAAGAGCAGGTCGCATAGGCCAAACTACCACCCGGACGCACGCGCTGCGATGCAGCGCGAAGCATGCGCAGCTGTAAGGCAGGCAGTGAATCTACTCTATGAGACATCACCGACGCACGTGAAAGGCCCCAAACAATTTCTGGATGGCGGCGCAATGTGCCTGTGCCCGAACACGGCGCATCGATAAAGACCATGTCAAAACCGCCACTTAGTGCAGCGGGCAGCTGCGGCGAATCAAGTTGGCAAGCGTCAAAACAAAGGCTTTGCGTATGAGCAGAAACCCCCGCTACGGCCATACGGCTGGATGCAAGGCGTACCTTGTAATCTTCGACATCAATACTCACTATCTCAGCAAGACCACCTTGCTCGAGCGCAGCCATTTGCAGCAACAATGTTTTGGTACCTCTACCCTGACCTACTTCCAACACACGCTGACCTGGAAGCGGTCCTGCAATACGGGCAACCATTTGAGCTGCTAAATCTACGGGAAAGACAAGAGCATTGCGCACCAATCCAGAAGGCGCCAAGCGAGCAGGATTTATCACCTGCCAAGAACCCGGAATTGCTAACGGTTGTACTTCAAGACGAGCCTGTTGCATCCGTCGCGCAGCTTCCTCGGGACTCAACATAGCTAAGTTAGTTGCAATATACACTGGTGCTGGTTGGAGGTGCGCCAAAGCGCACTCACGACACACTTCCTCACCGCATGAAGCCAACAGTTGATACACCAGCGGTTCGGGCATTCCGCAGGCAATCGCAATGTCTTTGGCAAGCAAATCTGAGCTACCTTCATATATACGATGCTCAGCTTCGCAGACAGCTGCAATATCGTGCTCGGACACACGATGCAAGACCGCATTGGCAAGACCTGCCGCACGCGGAGCAACACGGCGCACCAACTCAACACCCTGACTTATAACCACTGCTGTTGGGGTATCTAACCAGCAAAGCTCATAGCAAGCAACGCGCAGTGCATCCCGCACACGTGGTTCAATATGCACTCCATGTCTCAAGTGGGAGTCAATCATGGCATCAAGTGCACCGACTGTAGCTGTCACACCCAAAGCCAAACGAGATGCTAAAGCCCTATCTCGCGGCGCAAGCCCACTCATCGTTCGAGATGTGCGCAGCAAATCGCGCATATGTGCCCCTCGCCGGCGGCGCTCGGACACCATCTCAAAAGCAACTACTCGTGCAGGCGAGAGGGCAGACACTACCTATCACCCCAGACAAGGTCTCCGCGAAGGCCAGCCACCCAAGCAGAGACGGACATTTCTCGCTTACCATCAGGTTTTACCAACAATAATTCCAGTGCGCCATCAGCACAACCCAAAAAGAGCTTCGTACTATCAATCAATACTTCACCAGCAGCGATATTCACAGTAGGTGCAGCAAGTGCGCGCAAGATGCGCACGCCACGTCCACATACCATAGCACGCGCAGGAGCAGCATCAGTAGCCGCTCTGATACGCAACAAATTAGTGCGTGTATCATCGGCAGGCGTCAGGCGCATTTCAGCCTTGCTTATCTTTTTTGCATAGCAAACCTGAGAAATGTCCTGCTCAGTCCATCTATCAGTACCTGCCTCCATCTCATGAATGGCCTCTACCAGCTCAACAGCGCCAAGTTCAGCTAGGCTCTGGGTAATTTCTGCAGCCGATAGACCTTGAGGGTCAATAGATGCTTGACGACACCAAGGTCCTGCATCAAGTTCATGAGCAATACGCATAATAGAGATACCAATACGGTCATCATCAGCAAGGATGGCACGTTGAATAGGAGCGGCGCCACGCCAGCGCGGTAGCAGCGACCCATGCACATTAATCGCACCAAAGCGCGCTAAATCAGTCGACAGGAGCTCATCTGGTAAAATCGCACCATAGGCAGCAACAGCAATAACATCGGGTGCCACCTCACGAATACGCGCAATCTCAGCTGTGCCAATACGTTTTGTTTCGATAACACAAATACCCAGTTCAAGCGCACGCTTTTTTACAGGAGATGCTATAGGCTCCCTGCCTCGCCCACGCACCGCGTCAGGCATAGTCAGCACAAGCGCTACATCAAATTCATTTGATAGGGCAGATAGAGAGGGCACAGCAAAATCGGGAGTGCCCATAAAGACGACTCTCAACGACATGCTAGTCTTCCTCTCCAACATCTCCAGGCTGAGCACCACGAGCAAGTGCCGCCTCAAAATCGCGCATAGCTGCTGCGCGTGCCAAAGGACGCAGATGGTCAACCATGGTCACACCGTGAATATGATCGATCTCGTGCTGCAAACACACTGCCAATAGATTATCGCGAGCCTCATATTGCATGAGTTCACCATCAAGGTTGAGCGCTTGCACAATGACATGAGAAGGGCGCGTGACCTCACAAGTAATGCCAGGATAGGATAGGCAGCCCTCCCCTGTTGTACGTTCAGGACCATCCGCAACAATGATTTTAGGATTGATAAGCACATAAGGATTTTTGCGTCCGGCAGGCTCAGCGTAGTCAACATCAATAACAACCAGCTGTAGCGGTTTTCCCACCTGCGGTGCTGCCAATCCAACACCATCAGTTGCATACATACCCTTAAGCATATGCTTTGCTAATTGCCGCACATCGTCATCAATAGTCTTAATCGACTCACACTCAACATGCAAACGCTCATCGGTGCCAAAGACAATATCTTGGGCCGCACTCATAGTTACTCCTTAGAAAAAATGCTGCCTAAAAGTAGCGCTTGGGCAACATAAGTGTTCCCCACAATCATACCCATAAAACGGCATGAGGTATCGACCCATGAGACTCACATGAGATCAGCGGCATCCACATCAATTGCCACCGTAATATCTCGCGGTAATTTCGCAGCTTTTACACAAGCAGAAAGTAAGGGGCCAGGTTTTGAATGAAGAGGAGATTTAACTAAGATATGCCGACGGAAGCGATCCTTAACGCGCGCTTTAATACATTCGGCGGGACCTAACACCTCCCAGCTATCTACATCATCAACGTTTTTAATGGCAGCACGTATTGCTTCGGCAAGCTTTGCGCTACAACGTTTGACTTGAGACTCTCGTGTTCCCCAAAGCAGCACATTAGAAAGACGAGTAAAAGGCGGATATGAGGCCTCAGCGCGCAGATTAAGCTCACTGTCT
Source organism: uncultured Olegusella sp. (assembly GCF_947253395.1). Classification (GTDB taxonomy): domain Bacteria; phylum Actinomycetota; class Coriobacteriia; order Coriobacteriales; family Atopobiaceae; genus Olegusella. The sequence continues at coordinate 10,491 of NZ_CAMXYY010000013.1, read as the reverse complement.
ACAAACAACTCACGGCGATGCAGTGCCACCGATGCAATAGCGGGATGGGACGCCCAATAACTCTGCACAATGACACGTCCTGCTTTATCACCGCGCCCTGCACGGCCTGCCACCTGTTCGAGTAAATCATAGGTGCGTTCAGCAGCTCTAAAATCGGGCAACTTAAGTGTCGTATCAGCGTTAATAACGCCCACCAAGGTAACCTCGGGAAAATCGAGACCCTTAGCAATCATTTGCGTGCCCAACAAAATAGCGCAATTTGCATCATCAAAACGCTCAAGTAGTTTTTGGTGGGCGCCCTTGCTACGCGTTGTATCCGCATCCATACGAATTATTTCGACATCATCCCCAGCCTCTCCCAAATCATTGAGCAAAATATGTAGCTCATCTTCGACGCGCTGCGTACCTACTCCATAGGCCCCCATATAGTGACTCCCGCAATTGGGGCAGCGTGAGGATGGATCGGGGTAACTTTTTTGTGGCCACGAGCGCCCACAGCTATGACAAACCAGCTCATGGGTGCGTTCGTGATATGTCAGTGCGGTAGAGCAATGCGGACATTCAGGCACACAGCCGCACTCTCGGCACATCAAAAAATGAGCAAAGCCACGTCGATTAAGGAGCAGTACTGCTTTTTCACGATGGCGTATGACATCTTCTAATGCCTGTGTGAGTGGTAAAGAAAAAAACGTCCGTCTACCTGCAGCAAACTGCTGAGTCATATCCACAATTTCAACTGATGGCAACTCTGTAGTACCTGGTCTCTCGGGCATCTCAACACGCGTCCAAGATACCCCCGCATAGCTGCCTTGACGGCAACGCTCAAGACTTTCGAGTGACGGTGTCGCAGAACCCAGTACCAAGGCGCAAGCGCGTTCCTTGGCCATGCGCGCCGCCACCTCACGTGCATGATAGCGCGGCATAGAGTCTTGCTTGTAAGAACCCTCATGCTCCTCATCAATCACAATAAGACCCAAATTTGCCACAGGAGCAAACAAAGCAGAGCGAGCTCCTACAACCACATGGGCCTGCTCACGGCGCAGCATATCCCACTGATCAAAACGCTCGCCCACCGAAAGGTGGCTGTGAAGCACCGCAACGTCTTCGCCGAAGCGACTGCGAAAACGCCCGACAGTCTGTGCCGTCAAAGAGATCTCAGGAACGAGTACCAACGCACCCTGACCAGCTGCCCGAGCTCGTTCAATAGCCGCAAGATATACTTCGGTTTTGCCTGAACCCGTCACACCATCAACTAAAACCACATCACCACAAGCAGCAAGACGTGCCTCCTCAATTGTCTCAAGTGCGTTTTTTTGCCCTTCAGTCAGCATATCGGGGCGCGTTGCGTGAGCACTTGACAAGCTCGTCGTCTCTTCACTTCCACGAATGTGGCGACGGAGTTCAATACTCACAACACTGCGTTTGGCAAGCGCGTTGACAACCGCACTTGCCCCTGGCACCATCGCCGCAAGCTCTGCCATGCGCTGAGGACCCGCGGCAAGCGCAGCAAGTAACTCCCGCTGACGGGAGGCATTTTTTTGAGGAACAAAAGAAAGTCCCGTTTTGCTCAAAGAAACCCAACGGGTATCGATAGGTCCTGCTTTTTCACGCACAAGTTCCCACGGCGCATCAGGTGTTACCCGATGCACGCGCAACTTTTGCCCTGGTGCCAAAAAAAGCCGTAGGGCCACCGCAAGCGGGCAGGCATATTCAGCCGCTAACCAAAGTGCGACACGTGCTGCAGCTTCATCAAAAGCTGATTCTGCTAAAACCTGCTTGATAGGCAAAATTTTATTACGCGGCACATCTGCAGGAGGAGTATCAGACAACGCCACTACATAACCCACGGCAACTCTGCCAGAAAAGTTCACCAGAACTGTCACGCCTATCTTGACCTGGGACGCAAGTTCAGCTGGGATAGCATAATCATAGGGACGATCAAGTTCGCGCGTTGCGATATCAACCACTACTGCCGCAAAGACCATGAACCCAACTCCCTCTATGCATCAGAGCTATGAGAAGCAGAGATACCAAACTCCACCATGTGAATAAGTCGCTCAATCAGCTCGTCCACATTGGTATTGGGTTCAATTTCAATCTGACGTGAAGCACCAAAAAAAATCATGCCGCAAATACTTGCCGCAACCACCTCGGGATTGCCTTCAAAGTTAACCAATCCCTCACGTTGCGCGCGTATCAGTTGATGAGAAACCAAATGTGTAACGCGCATATAGCGATTTTCGAGCCGCGGTAACATAGAAGTGCCATCCTTGAGTAGCGCTGTTGCCATTGCGGCAATAAAAATTCCTCCATCATGCACTGAATAACACAGACGTCTTACCATCGCGCGCATAGCTTCGTGAGAGGAGCTGGCATGAGCAACATCTGTTTCTAGAGAGCTGACAAAATCCTCAACCGCCTGTGAAAAGAGTTCCTCCACAATGGCATCGCGATCGGCAAAGTAATAGTAGAGTGCCCCTTTGGAAATGTTGCAACGCTCAGCAACCTCGCCAATCTGAAAATCAATACCCCCACGCTCCGTGATAATGTCGGCAGCTGCTGCAAGAATACGTGCGCGCGTGCGCTCGGACTTGCTCAATCGATTGGCTTCACGCATCTTTACCGTTTTTACTTCAACCGCATTATGAGCAACCTTGCGAGCTGCTGTACGTACAGCCTGATGCGCTGCTTCAACACGACCAACTAGTTCTTGGATGCCTGGGGCGTCAACTCCAACCACATGGTTAAACGATTTGTTATTTTGAGCTTCTTTTGCAGCCATATCTCTCACCACATTTGGTATGCATGCGCCAAGTGCATAAAGCACCTGACGCATGCATTGATTGCGAGCGTTTTCTTAATACTAGCGCATCGCCTTAGAGCTGTACGAGCGGATGCAAGTCTCCCATCGTGACCAGACGCTTACGCGCTGCAATCAGGCAAGTCACCACAAAGGGTAGTGCCGTAAAGGCAAGTAACATCCAGACATTTGGTGTAATCAGTGACATATCCAAACCTGTTGTTGCCACACGCAAAGCACGCACCGAATAAGTCATTGGCAACAACGGGTTGATAATCTTGAAGAAATGCGGCACAACCTCAAGCGGAAAGGTGCCAGCAGCTGAAGTCAGCTGTAACATAAGCAATACAACTGACAAGAACTTGCCGGGGAAGCCCAAACCTACCACAAGCGCTTGGTTCCACGCTGCAAAGCAAAGCGCAGTCAAAATACAAAGTGCGTAGTACGCTACAGGATGAAGTAAGTCAATTTTGAGGCCAAACTGCAATACCAAACCCATAAGCACCGCTTGGATAACGCCTACCATCAGCGCAGGTAACAAGCCTGCCAAAGCGGCTACGATGGGGTTGGCACCAGAAGCGAGCAAACGCGGATTGAGCGGCTTGATGATAAAGGTTGTCATCAAGGCGCCCACCCAAAGACCCAGCGCAATAAAGTAAGGAGCAAAACCTGAGCCGTAGTTGGATACGGTTGTGTAGTTGGAAGACTGAAGGTTGACAGGCTCGCTCATCATCTCGGACTTAGCATCGGAGTGAGCTGTAGATTCCTGAGCCTTTTTATAACCATCACTTAAACCATCTGCCAGCTGATCTGCACCATCTTGAACAGAGCCAATGCCTTCGCTAAGCGTAGTTGCACCATCTGCAAGTTTATTGATGCCATCGGCTAGGGAAGCAGAACCTTTCTGCGCATCACCCAAACCATCATTGAGACTTGTCGAGCCCGTATAAAGCCTATCAATGCCACCAAGCAATGAGCTTGAACCGTCCTTTGCAGACTCTGTGCCCGTCTTAAGCTGAGAGGCACCTGCAGATAGTGCAGTGGCGCCCGTCTTTGCAAAATCAAGTCCTCCAGATAGGTGACTTGCCCCATCTGCAAGCTGGCCAACACCTTGATCAAGCTGGGTGGCACCCGAGGAAAGCTGATTGGCTCCAGCAGAGAGATGAATGACCGCATCATAGAGCGTCATTGAAGAGGGATCTGTGCTACCCGTCGATACGGTAAGATTGGTTGCAAGAGCGTCAGCACCATTTTTGAGTTGCGCCAAGCTTTCAGCATCAATACCACTTGCTGCCTCTGTCAAACCAGAGCTTGCTTGTGAAACACCAGAAGCGGCGGCATCAAGCGTGCCAATCAGCTGCTGGCATTGTGCGGCAGTCAAAGTTACCGTTCCATCAGGACTAGCCTTTTGTGCGTCGGCCAAACTATTTTCAACACCTTTTATTGCAGCGTAGGCGCTACTGCCAGATGAAGAGCTCTCAGAACCCAATTGTGCAGCAGCATCGCTGAGCTTTTGCCCCGTTTGCCCAACGGTTCCCACAAGCTCATTGACACCATTATCCAAAGCCTGGATATTTACTTTTTGACCATCAAGGCTCTTTTTAAGCTGTGATGCACCAGCATTGAGTTGGCCCGCGCCGGTTGCAAGTGCTGAAGAACCCTTTTTGGCTTCGTTGAGTTTGTCGGCAAGAGTATCTGCACCGTCCTTAACACTAGAAATACCATCAGAAAGCTGGTCAGCACCATCTTGTACGCTACTTGCACCATCTGAGAGCTTTTCCAAACCTCCATCCAATGATTTGGCGCCATCTTTAGCAGTAGCAAGACCGTCTTTGAGCTGTTGGGAACCATCTGTTGCACGCACAATACCTGCAGCAAGCTCATCTGCGCCAGTACCTGCTACCAATAGATTGTCAGCAATCTTTTTTGAGCCATCCGTAGCCGACGCAAGACCATCACTAAGGGCTGCCGAACCATCAGCTGCAACCTTAATTTCAGCTGTTGAGTCATCAATGGTGTCAAAAATCTGTACATAGTAGTCCTGGCCAATAGCATAGTTGACCTTGGAAGTAATCACGCGAAACGCTGAGGTGCCCATTGTTGTTGCAATTGAATTGGCACTTTGATTAGCGATGAGCTTAAAACTTGCCTGTTGCGGTTTATCGGACTGAGCAGAGGCGACCTTTTCAGAGAAATCCTCAGGGATAATAAGTTCCATGTAATACGTACCCGACTCAAGCTGCCGCTGAGCTTTGTCCGCGTCTTTCTCATAGCTAAAGTCAAGCGCTTGGGCATCACGGAGTTGCTTGACAACATCGTCACCAGCATTGAGCGTTGTACCGTCTTTGGTAGTCGTACCCTTATCTTGGTTGACCACCACAACTGGCACTTTGTCAATATTGCCATATGGATCAAAAAAAGCTGCTAGGTAAAGCGCACCATAAATCAAAGGAATGCAGCAGATAGCCGCAAGTGCGACCTTCATACCTGCGTTGGCACGAGCGTTATGAAAATCAAGCAGAGAAAAACGCAGTCCACGAAATGGATTTTTCATTTATGCCACCACCAGAGGAGTCATCTGAGCAACTTGACCAGGTACTGCATCGCGCTGTGCACGCGCAGCCTCGGTCAGGCAGCTGATACTGTCAAACTTGCGTGCAAGGCCGTAATCACACATGCCACAAACCACAGTTGCACCGCGACTGTGGGAGATCTCGCAAAGGATATCGATGAGCTGCAGAGTTTGAAGCTCAGTGAGGTCACGTTCGATTTCTTGTACAACTAAAAGCGTAGGGTCCCCTGCCATACCCAGCGCAATACCTACGAGGTCATAGGTCATACGGTCAAGCTCCTCGAGGTTCTTTTCGGCTACATCCAAAAGTCCCCACTGCTCAAGATAGGCATCGGTGGCTACTCGGTTAGACTTTTTGCCCATCAGTCCTAATTCAGCTGAAATGCACGTACGCACTCTCAGTACTTTTTCGAGCTCATTGACATGAGAAAACCAACCCAAACCAGAGAGTTTCTTTATCGTGTGAAGACCTTTGACCGAGCGTGCATTAAGCCCACCTATCGTAAGCTCACCCGAGCTTGCCAACATATGGCCTGCCAAGGTCAGCAACAATTCGCGTTTACCAGCCTTGTGCTCAGCCAATAAAGCATGCGCCTGGCCTGCAGCTAAATCCAAATTAATGTCTTTATATGCCGTCATACGTGCGGTTTTCATCGTCAGCGCCTGCGCATGAATGGCAGGTCCCAACAAGCTGAGTTCGGCTTGTGTACTCATAGGCAAATTCATCTCCCTACACATGCGCTCGGCAGAGTCAGTAGGAGCTCTGTGTGAGCAGTTCATCAACAGCCGTAGGGCACTCTACCCTTTTTTGACTAGTTTTTGACTCTTTTTCAAATATTTTTAATATTTCGAATAAAATCCAAACAACACCTTCACACGCAAGGTTTAACCCGCAGCATCCAAAAAGATTTCCGTTGCTTCTTTGACACTTCGTGATGAGTGCATAACAGCTTTGCTGAGCAGCTATACTGTGCTTCGGCTTTGTTAATACTATTGATTGACGCAACGCGCGTCCGATAAGTTCAAAGGAGCATCGTTTTGGCTTCGCACGACAACAACATACAAACTGATGGCACACCCAAAATTCGTGTGCGTTTTGCCCCCTCACCTACGGGCAAACTTCACGTAGGAGGCGCGCGTACGGCAATTTTTAACTGGGCTTTTGCTCGTGCACATGAAGGCACTTTTATTCTACGTATCGACGATACCGACCCTACACGCTCCACTGAGGAAAACACTCAGATTATTTTGCGTGCCATGCGTTGGCTAGGGCTGGACTGGGATGAGGGTGAAGGTATTGGTGGTCCTTATGGTCCTTACCGTCAGACCGATCGTATTGAAATCTACCGTAAGGCAGCAGAACGTCTGGTAGCAGAGGGCAGGGCTTATCCTTGCTTCTGCACAGCCGAAAAACTTGCTGCTGATAGAGAGGCAGCGCAACAGCGCCGTGATTCTTTCCAAGGCTATCAGCGCACCTGTCGTGATATCGAGCCAGCCGAGGCTAAGGCACGTATCGCTGCGGGTGAACCGTATACCATTCGCATCAAGGTGCCCTTGGATCGTGGCGATGTAGTCATTAACGATGCAGTGCATGGTCGCGTAAGCTTCAATGCGCGTGAGCTGGATGATTTTATCCTCATCCGCACTGACGGCACACCCACCTACAACTTCACCACTGTTGTTGACGATGCAATGATGGGTATTACCCACGTTATCCGTGGTGATGACCATCTCTCCAACACTCCGCGTCAAGTCATGGTATACGAGGCTTTGGGCTATCCCACGCCAACGTTTGCACATATTTCTATGATTTTAGGCTCTGATGGCAAGAAGCTCTCCAAGCGTCATGGCGCAACTTCTGTTGAGGAATATCGCGATGCAGGCTATCTGTCCGATGCCTTTGTTAACTATCTTGCTTTGCTTGGCTGGGCACCTGATGGCGAGACTACTATTGTCCCCCGCGATGTCCTGGCAAAAAGTTTCAGCCTAGACCGTGTCAGCAAAAACCCCGCTACCTTTGACCCCAAAAAACTCGACTGGATTCAGCAGCAGTATCTGCAGGCAATGAGCAATTCAGAGTTTTCTCAGCAGGTGCTGGTGCCCCAGCTTATCGCTGCAGGCCTTGAGAGCGGCGACACCGAGAGCACATATGCTGCGCGCCCTGCTTGGTTTGATCTGCTCTCTGAACAACTTAAACCCCGGACAACCCACATGCCTGAGGTTGTCGACAAGGCGCGCTTTCTCTATGAGGGGGCTGACGTCACAATGGACGAAAAGTCTGTGGCAAAAAACCTTGCCAAGGAAGGTGCGCGCTCCTTTGTTAGTGCAGCTTATGAGGCACTGAGTAAGCTTGATGAGGAGGCGTGGCATGCCGAGCAAATTGATGCCGCTCTCGAGCCGCTGCCCGAAACCCTTGGGGTTAATAAGCGCAAGTTTTATGGTGCGGTTCGAGTAGCTGAATGCGGAAATCAAGTTTCTCCCCCGCTGGGGGCTTCCATCGAGCTTCTGGGCCGTGAGATTGGTCTAGCTCGTTTGAACCGTGCGCTATCTTTGGCTCTCTAAATTTTGTCGCACACTGTTTTACGCTCTAAATTTTGTCACACACTGCCCTGTGTGAGAGAAAGGTACTATCGTGAACATCTCGGCATTCGAGATTCTAGGACCCATTATGGTAGGTCCTTCAAGCTCGCACACCGCAGGTGCCTTGCGCATCGCGTTGGTTGCGCGTTCGCTGGGACCTCAACATCTGGCACGTGTAGACTTTACTCTATATAACTCTTTTGCCAAAACCTATCGCGGGCACGGTACTGACCGTGCCCTCGTAGCGGGAATGCTGGGCTTTGCTTCAGATGATGAGCGAGTACGCGATTCTTTTGCACACGCAACCGATGCAGGGCTTATCTTTAGTTTTTCTCCCGCTTCTGATGAAGAAGGAGCAGGTCGGCACCCCAATACAGTGACTTGCGTTATGACTGGCACTGATGGACATGCAGTCTCGGTCACCGGCGAATCATTGGGTGGTGGACGCATACGTATCAGCCAGGTAGACGGTGTCAATGTGGAGCTTTCGGGTGATTATCCCACCTTATTTATCTCACACCGTGACCACCCAGGTGTGCTTGCTGCCCTAACAGGTACGCTTGCTGGTGCTAGTGTGAATATCGCTACCATCAATACGTTTCGTAAGGAACGCGGTGGGATGGCCTATACCATCATTGAGCTAGATGAATCCGCCTCCACAAAGGAGCTTGAAGGACTGCGAAAACTACCTAAGGTTATCAGTGTCTGTGTCGTTGAAATCCCAGGTACAATCCCTATTTCTGCCGATGCAGAAATGACGCTTGATTATAACAATGGTCATGAGCTGCTCAAGCTTTGTCAAAATAAGAAACTCTCAATTGGTGCGCTAACTCGTGCTCGTGAGATTGAGCTGAGTTCAGGCGATGTTAAAGCGGTAGATGCGCAAATGGAGCGTGTGCTTGTCGCTATGCGTGGCCAGACCACAGAGCCTATTGACCATCCTCGTCCATCCTTAGGTGGACTCATTGGAGGACAAGCGCGTGCCGTCTTTGATAAAGCGGATATCTTTGCTGCCCCGTTGATGGGTAGCACACTTACCCGAGCTGCTGCCTACGCGATGGCTACCCTTGAGCGATCTGCTTCTATGGGTGTCATTGTGGCTGCTCCAACAGCTGGTTCGTCTGGTGTTGTTCCTGGCGCCGTCCTTGCCGTAAGCGAAGCGCTTGGCGCAAACGATCAACAGATTAAGGAAGCCTTGTGGTGCGCCGCTGGCATTGGAGCCATTATGACCCGCAATGCCACAGTTGCTGGCGCTGAAGGAGGTTGTCAAGCGGAAGTGGGTTCTGCCGCCGCTATGGCTGCTGCTGCGGTTGCTCAGCTTTTAGGAGCAACTCCTTCAGTGGCACTATCAGCTGCTTCCACTGCTATCGACAATCTACTTGGCTTGGTTTGCGATCCAGTACGTGGGCTCGTTGAACATCCTTGCCAAGGCCGCAATGTTATTGGTGTAAGCGCTGCACTTAGTTCTGCTCAACTGGCGCTATCAGGTGTCCTTGACCCCTTGCCTTTTGATGAAGTCGTCGAAGCTATGCGTCAGGTAGGTGCAGCTTTGCCTGCAACCCTACGTGAAACTGCGCTAGGCGGCCTCGCTGCCGCACCATCTGCACGAAGTGCTCGCAATCGTTGTACCATCTGCGGTCTTTGCGACTAATTTTTCTTGCTTCAACACAAACGTGTTGTTCGCCGATTCTCAAGCAAATGCAAGAAAACACTTTTGTCTTCACGTATACATAACGCTCACAGCTAACTATTTGTGTTTCTTATTGAGAGACTTAAGGTCAACAGAAGCAACACCGGGGATTTTGCCGCGCGTTTTTGCGCTGCCGTTTTTCTTACGTGATAGAGAAGTCTTTTTGAAGTGAAAGCCACCCTTGACGGTAGCGGCTCCCGACTCACGTCCCACAAGCCGCATCCAACGGTGGTAAATGCTTACACCCGAATCAGAACGCAAGCCAAGCAAGGGCGCCGCCAACAATGTCGGCGCAAAAAAGGTCACAATACGCCAGACCAAGTATCCCGCAGGAGCAGCTTCGGCAAAAAGGGGCCCATAAAACAGTGCAAAACCGCCCTCAGCACCACCTGTACCACCAGGCAGAGGTACAGCCGAAGCCACCATTTGCACCATCGATCCCGCTGCCATACAGGCAAGAAAATCTGCGTTATGCCCAAAGGCTCGCAAGACAAACCAAGGAATCACATACAAAGATGCCAGCTGTGCCATCGTAACCACCAGCGTTAACAGCATAGAAGGCATATCTTGGGCAGCACGACGAAATGCATCAGCAAATTCTTGCACCTGCACATTAACCAGCTCGCGTGCATGCTCGGGATTGCGCATCCACTTGTGACGCTCAGCAAAATTAATGCTCCAGTTGCCAATAGTGCGAACAAAAGAAGGGCAAAGGCAAATAACAAAAAGGGCAACTAACTCGAGAAAATGTACCCCAAAAACAACGAGATTCAGGATAACGATGTCGCCGTAACTCTCAAGAAAAAAGCGAAACTTTGCAATCAACATGATGGCGGCAAAAAGTACCAC
>NZ_CAMXYY010000012.1 GCF_947253395.1 uncultured Olegusella sp. | reverse complement strand
CCCTTTTTCATATAAGAAGCTCACGTGACGGCGTAGACGGTCACTTTGGCTAAAGGCGTTCGCGAGTTTATCGACGATGTTTTGCTCTTCTTTTGAAAGTGCATAAGGGTCGCCTGCGAAATCAACGGTAGGGAAGTCACGTGTGCGCAAGGGATATTTGTGCCCATCAATAGTGACAACTGCATGGGTAACATCAATCTTGTCAAGTAAGCGCCGTTTGGCAGTCGTTTTCCAATTGGGGTGGCGTGCGATTGCCTGACCTTCAAGCTTGAATAATATGACAGAGATAGCCTTGTAGAGTGGCGTGAGATTGTCATAGGTGGTGTAGTTTCTTCGCGCAAAATTTTCGAGCTCACGCAGGGAAATACCGTAGGCACTCTCAAGCATATCAAGTGAGTTGTAGTGGATATTCGTACGTATGACTGCTATCTGGCACAAGCTAGAACCTGCTGCAGCTCCCATCCATACAATGTCATGGTTGCCCCACTGTACATCTAACGATTGATAGTTCATTAAGTGATCAAGGATACGATCGGCATGTGGTCCGCGATCAAAAATATCACCCACCAAATGAAGGTGGTCAACCGCGAGACGCTTGATAAGGGAAGAGAGCGATACGATGAAATCGTCTGCCGCTCCTGTATCTACTATCGATTGGAAAATGCGTGCATGATAGTCCTGACGACGCTGCTTATCTTCGATGCCGGCATGTAGTAGTTCGTCGATAATATAGGCATATTCAACAGGCACAGCCTTGCGAACTTTTGATTGAGTGTAATTACTTGCGAGCGTACGTGCTAGTACAATGAGGCGTTTGAGCGTACTTAGATACCATTCAGAAGTAATGTCACCTGCGACATGAAGGCGACGGAGTTTTTCTTGTGAGTAGTAGATGAGAGTACAAAAATCCGCCAATTCTCTCTTGTTCAATTCAGCGGAAAAGAGCTTTGTTACCTGTTCGCGAATAGCGCCCGAACAGTTATTGAGAATATGGACGAACGCCTCGTATTCGCCATGCACGTCGCTCATAAAGTGTTCTGTTGCGGCTGGTAAGTTTAAGATGGCTTCAAGATTAATGATTTCGGTATATACCGATTGGGTTGTAGGAAATTTTTCTCCAAGCAATTTGAGATACTTTTGTTTGCTTGTGGAAATACACTCTGCTGTTTTATCCACAATGCCTCCTCATGTTAAAAGCATCATTGTCTGAAGTATAGCTGCTGACTATGTGAGGACTGCAGAGGCGAGCCGCGGTGAACGGTATTATTTACGCTGCGAGCGTGCTAAAATTATAGTTTGTCTCATGAGACAAACTAGGATGTGACACACATGAAAGGGACCCATCGTGGCGAATTCATATAAGCAGACGACAAACCTTCCCAAAACAAGTTTTTCGATGCGCGCTGGTCTGGCGACCAACGAGCCCAAGAGACTTGCTGATTGGGAGCAAAATCACGTCTATGAGCAGATGATTGCCAAAAATGAAGGACACGAAAAGTTTATCCTTCATGATGGTCCTCCTTATGCAAATGGCCCCATTCATCTAGGTCACGCCCAGAACAAAATCTCCAAGGATTTTATTAATCGCTATTGGTCAATGAGGGGCTACCAGACGCCGTATGTACCTGGTTGGGACTGCCATGGTCAGCCCATTGAGCACAAGGTTGAGGAGATGCTGGGCATTGATAAGTTCAACCAGCTGCCGACAGCCAAAATTCGCGAGCTTTGCCGTAAGATGGCGGTGGAGCAGGTTGATACTCAGCGCCAGGGCTTCAAGCGTTTGGGCGTGTTGGGTGAGTGGGACAATCCCTATCTAACCTATACCGATGACTACGATGCTACCGATATAGAAATCTTCAAGGCTATCTATGACAAGGGTGCCGTATATCGCGGTCGCAAGCCCGTGCACTGGTGCTCTCATTGTCACACAGCTCTATCTGAGGCAGAAATTGAGTATGGTGATGAAGTTAGTCCTGCAATCTTCGTGCGCTTTGAGTTGACCACGGTGCCTGAAGGTCTTGAGGCCTATGCGGGCAAGACTTTTGTAGATATTTGGACCACAACTCCTTGGACCTTACCTGCCGATGATGCAGTTATTCTGCATCCCGAGGCAAACTATGTTGCCATCCAGCTTGAGGGCCGTGTTGAGATTCTTGCGGAAGCGTTAGTAGAGAAGTGCTGTAGTAAGTTTGGCTATGAGAACTACGAGCTTATTGTTGGCACAGACGGCAAGGTCTGGCGCAAAACAGGCACCGAGCTTGCTCATAACCGCTACAAGCAGCCCATCTTTGGGGAGCAGGGAGAAGAAGGCGAGTTTATCTACGCGGATTATGTCACGCTTGATGATGGTACAGGTATCGTCCATTCTGCACCTGGACACGGTGTGGATGACTACAACGCTGGTATGAAATTTAATATTCCCGTTGTTATGCCTGTTGATGATGATGGACACTTCTTTAAGGGAGACGGCATAGGCACTGGTGGTCCTTGGAGTGGCATGGAGGTCAACGAAGCCAACCCAAAGATTATTGAGTGGTTGCGTGAGCGTAACATGCTCATTCTGCATGAAGATATTACTCACAGCTATCCCCACTGCTGGCGTTGCAAGAACCCTGTTATTTTCCGTGCTACGAGTCAGTGGTTTGTCTCTATGGATGAAACGGGCTTGCGCAAGCAGGCACTTGAGGCGCTCTCTCACGTAAACTTCTATCCCAGCCATGCCATCAAACGTATTGGCTCGATGGTTGAAGGTCGTCCTGATTGGTGCATCAGTCGTCAGCGCAACTGGGGTGTACCTATTCCTGCATTTACCTGTCAAGACTGCGGTGAGACGGTTATCAATGACAAGACGCTTGATGCCGTTATTGAACTTTTCCGTAAGAAAGGCTCTGACGCTTGGTTTACCGATGATCCTGCAGAGTATCTAGGTGATGCCTGTGTCTGTCCCAAATGCGAAGGTCATCATCTTAAAACCAATTCAGACATTTTGGATGTGTGGTGGGACTCTGGCGTGTCTCACACTGCAGTCTGTAAGCATCGTGATAACTTGGCTTTCCCTGCTGATATTTACCTTGAGGGTTCTGATCAGCACCGCGGTTGGTTTATGAGTAGTCTCATGACCTCGGTTGGTGCCTATGGAAAGGCCCCCTATAAGGCAGTTATTTCTCAAGGCTTTACTCTTGATGGTCAAGGTCGCAAGATGAGCAAGTCTTTGGGTAATGTTATCGACCCCAATGAGGTGTGTAGCACTATTGGTGCTGACATCTTGCGTTTGTGGGTTGCTTCTGTTGATACGTCTACCGATGTGCCTTGCGATAACGATATCTTGTCTCACGTTGGTGATGCATACCGTAAGATTCGCAATACTTTACGTTTCTTGATGGGTGAGATTGAAGACCAGTTTGATCTTGAGACTCAAGGTGTAGCAATTAAGGATTTGCTTCCTTATGACCGTCTGGTTTTGGCTCGTATGTGTCAGGTGCATGATGAGGTCAATCATGCTTATGAGACGTATCGCTTTAACATGGTCTACCGTACCCTGTACGATTACATTATCACCGAGCTATCTGGTGGTTACCTCAATGCAACCAAAGACCGCACCTATTGCGGAGCCCCTGATTCGTTTGAGCGTCGTAGCGCCCAGACGGTATGGAGCCACCTACTCTCAATGTTGGTTCATGACCTGCAGCCAATCTTGCCCTTTACCTGCGATGAGGCGTTAGCTCACATGCCGGCGTGTCTTCGTGACGGACAAAACTACGCGGCCTTGCTTGACTGGTATCAGGCACCTCTTAAGAAGGAAAGTTATAGTAAATTGTTGGCCGCCTATGAAGCTATGAATGAGGCACGTAGTGTCTTTACCAAGGCATACGAGGAGGCTCTTGGCGCTGGTATCATTTGCGAAAAGACGACACAGGCTGCGCGTGCTGAGTTGACCCTTCCGGTGGAGACCGCGCAGCTTTTGATGGGACCTGCTGCACCTGATATGGCAGAGGTCTTTGTGTGCTCTGAAGTTTGTATCCATGAGGGTGCAAAGCTTGCGTGTGAGGTTTTGCCTGCAAATGGTCAGAAATGCCCTCGTTGCTGGAACTGGCGCGAGCCTGTTGATGAGGCGGGATTGTGTCAGCGCTGCCACGATGTGGTTGGCAAGCCAGAGGAGGAATAACGCTTGAACGTTGTCCGTATTCTCTCAAAGCGTGCAGGACGCCTTGCTACCTTTTTGACGGTTGTGAGCCTTGTGGTTCTTGTCGATCAGTCAACAAAGGCAGCAGTGCGTTTTGTTGCGCCGCTGGGCTCTCCTGCTCGTCCGCTCGTTCCGGGCTTGTTGGATCTGTGGCACGTAGAGAATACGGGCGCTGCTTTTAGTATTGGTCAAGGTGCAAGTTTACTGTTTATCATGTTTGCGTTGGCCGTTTTGATTGGCTCTGCTTGGTGGGTTATGTGCGAGCGTCTACCGCTGCGCCTCGTTGTCAGTGTTGCTAGTGTTGCAGGTGGGGGAGTTGGTAATATGGTTGATCGTCTTTCGACGGGCTCTGTTACCGATTTTTTGTCGCTGCGCTTTATTGATTTTCCTGTCTTTAATGTCGCAGATATTTGTGTGACGCTCGGCGTGATTGTGGCGTTTATTCTCTATATCACTTGGGATGGTCAAAGTACGAGTACGAGCTTGAAAGAGGAGCTCGACGTTGCAGACACTGCAACGGAGTCTCATGAGGAAGTGGCAAAGTCGGATTCGAGACAGAACAATGCCTAAGAACTCCAGTTTTAGCTCTTCTCTACATGAACTTCTTGTGGGTCCTGATGCTGATGGCAGCAGGCTCGATGCATATATAGCTTCTTGCCCCAACATGCCTTCGCGTAGTGCTGCAGCAAAGCTCATTGAGTCTGCAAAAGTGCACATCAACGCTACGTTGGCAGACTCAAAAAGTGAGGCCGTAAGACTGGGTGACAGGATTAGTGTAGAGTTGCCTGTTTTGGAACCTGCTTCAGGAACCCTTGTTGCTAATCCAGAGATTCCTCTCGATATTCGTTTTGAGGATGAGTATCTCATGGTGCTTTCAAAGCAAGCAGACCTCGTTTGCCACCCAGCGCCTGGACATTATGACGATACGTTGGCAAATGCGTTGGTGGCGCATTGTGGCTATGAGCATTTAGGTTTACTCCAAGGAGACGATAGGCCTGGTATTGTCCATCGACTTGATCGCGATACCTCAGGCTTGATGGTTGCAGCCAAAGATGATGAAACTCAAAAAGCATTGCAGGATTTAATACGCTTGCGTGTGCTTGACAGACGCTATGTGACTTTGGTTTATGGTCCTGTTGCCTTAGATGAAGGACAGGTGACCACAGGTATTGCTCGTAGTCGCCGTGATCGCTTGCGAATGAGTGTGAGTAATGATCCTGACGCTCGAGAGGCAATTACTACTTTTCGTGTGCTGGAACGATTTGAAGCAGGATTGCGTGATGAAGGATATACCCTCCTGGAGTGTCATCTTTATACAGGCCGCACACACCAAATCCGTGTGCATATGCGTCATATAGGTCACTGTGTCATAGGCGATCCACTTTATGGACGCAAAGACCTGAGACAAAATCTTGGTCTTACCCGCCAATTTTTACATTCGTGGCATATTTCCTTTGACCATCCTGTGACGGGAAAGTCTATTGTTATGGCAGATATCCTGCCTGAAGATCTCCGCGATATACTAGAAAAGTTAGAATCACGTTCTATGGGTCAGACCGCGGAAGGCCAGCGTATTGTTCCGCAGTTGCTGGGACAGCAGGTATAAGGGACACTAAAGGGAGCAGATCCTACATTCTTGGCAAGGGGGCAAGGAGTGCAGTTTACGCTTAATTTCAATAACTTAACGCCAATTGTTATCTTTAATGCCCTGATTGCGATTTTCTTTACCTTGGCTTATCTGTATCAATTTGTATATATGATCATGGCTCTCATCATGGGTACCGTCCGTCTGCCCAAGGCAAAAAAGCTGCATCGCTATGCGTTTTTTATCGCAGCACACAATGAAGAGCCAGTTATCGGGAATCTTGTTCGCTCAATCCTTGCACAAGATTATCCTCGTGAACTCATTGATGTTTTTGTTGTTTGTGATGCCTGTACCGATAATACTCACGACGAAGCCCAGCGCGCAGGCGCTATTGTTTGGGATCGCCATGACCTTGCTCGTAAGGGTAAAAGTTGGGTTATGGATTATGGCTTCAATCGCATTCTCAATGAATATGGTGATTGCTACGATGCTTTTTTCATCTTCGATGCCGACAATATCGTTTCACCAGACTATGTACGCCTCATGAATGATGCCTATGATGCAGGCTATCTGGTGTGTACGAGTTACCGCAATTCTAAGAACTTTGATTCTAGCTGGGTGAGTGCTTCGTATGCTATTTGGTTTATTCGTGAAGCGCGCTTTCTTAACAATCCGCGCATGATGGCTCATACTAGCGCCGCTATCTCTGGTTCGGGCTGGATGGTAGCCTCCTCCGTTGTTCGAGGCATGCATGGTTGGGATTTCCACACCTTGACCGAAGATATTCAATTCTCAGCCTTCTGCTGTGCAAACAATATTCAAATTGGATATGTGCCTGCAGAATTTTTTGACGAACAACCTGTTACCTTTCATGCGTCGTGGGTTCAACGCCTTCGCTGGACTAAGGGCATCTATCAGGTGTTTTTCTCATATGGATGGGATTTATTCCGTGGTATTGTACGAGGGCGTTTTGCTGCCTATGACATGTTGATGGTACTCGCCCCCGCTTCGATATTGACGATTCTTTCAGTCTTTGTGAATGGCACCTATCTTATCGTTGGTGCCTTAAGTCATGGCTTTGTTGCCACAGAAGCAGAGCTTAGTATGTGTATGGGTTCATTGGTTGCCGTATTTGAGTCAGGATATACGATTTTCTTTATGATGGCGCTGCTTACTGTCATAGTCGAGCGCTCGCATATTCATGCGCGCAATATTTGGCGCATTGCGTGGGGTGTCATAATGTTCCCGATTTTTATGGCGAGCTACATTCCCATTGCAGTGGTAGCTCTGTTTAAGAGGGTTGAGTGGGTACCCACCAAGCATGATATTGCTATCAACTTCGATCAGGTGGTTGGGAGTACTCAAGATGTTTCTCATGGTTCGGATTAAATTTTCTAACTAACTATGTATAGTAAGCATTTTGCGAGTCATAAAGCTGTGGGTGTTTATCGTTTCCAAGTGCATTACAATACCGCCAACGGATTAGTTTCATCGGTAAAAGGTAGAAAGAGGAGCATAAAGCATGGCAACTTTTTTTGAGGGTGTATCGCATACCTTTTCTGAGTACCTCTTGGTGCCTGGTTACTCTTCTTGTGAGAATGTGCCCAATAGGGTAAGCCTCAAAACTCCTCTGGTGAAGTATCGCTGCGGTGAAGAGCCAGCCATCTCTATGAATATCCCTATGACTTCTGCCATTATGCAGTCGGTCTCAGGTACTCGCCTTGCTGTGGCTTTAGCTCAACAGGGTGGCGTCTCTTTTATTTACGGATCTCAGTCCGCAGAGTCTGAGGCAGCTATGGTGCGTGAGGTCAAGGAATACAAGGCGGGTTTTGTTATTTCTGATTCTACGTTGCTGCCTGATATGACTCTGCAAGATGTTATGGATATACGTGAACAAACGGGTCACTCCACCATGCCGGTTACCGACGATGGTACTGCTCATGGTCATCTGTTAGGTATTGTGACCTCTCGTGATTATCGTCCCTCTCGTGATTCTCGTGACACGCTGGTGCGCGATTTCATGACTCCTCGCGAGCGCGTTATCGTTGGTGATGAGAACACCACGCTCAAGACTGCCAACGATATCATCTGGGATAACAAGCTCAATCAGCTGCCTATTGTTGATGCGGATGGTCATCTTATTGCGCTGGTATTCCGAAAGGACTACGACTCTCATAAGGGCAATCCTGCTGAGCTACTTGATGCGCAGAAGCGCTATATCGTAGGTGCTGGTATCAATACGCGCGATTATGCCGAGCGGGTGCCTCTGTTAGTAGATGCTGGTGCTGATGTACTTTGCATTGATTCTTCGGAGGGTTTTTCTGAGTGGCAAAAGATTACGCTTGAGTGGGTACGTGAGCACTACGGAGATAGCGTCAGAGTGGGTGCTGGCAATGTTGTTGATAGTGAAGGTTTCCGCTTCCTTGCAGATGCGGGTGCAGATTTCATCAAGGTTGGTATCGGTGGAGGATCCATTTGCATCACGCGTGAGCAAAAGGGCATTGGACGTGGCCAAGCATCTGCTTTGATTGATGTCTGTCGTGCTCGTGACGAATACTTCGAAAAGACGGGTGTTTATATTCCTGTTTGCTCTGATGGTGGCATTGTCTATGACTATCACATGACCTTGGCTCTCGCTATGGGTGCAGATTTCTTAATGCTGGGCCGTTACTTTGCTCGCTTTGATGAGAGTCCCACACGTCGCGTGAATGTCAATGGGTCTTATATGAAGGAATATTGGGGCGAGGGTTCTGCTCGTGCACGTAACTGGGCCCGCTATGACCTGGGTGGTAATAAAAAGAACTTATCTTTTGTCGAAGGCGTTGACTCCTATGTGCCTTATGCGGGTCCGCTCAAGGAAAACGTTGACAATTCGTTGCTTAAGGTTCGTTCAACGATGTGCAATTGTGGTGCTCTGACCTTGGAGGAGCTGCGTGATAAGGCAAAGATTACGCTCGTTTCTGCTACCTCTTTGGTTGAGGGTGGCGCTCACGACGTTGTACTCAAGGATGCAAACAAGGAAAATGTGAACTTCCGTTCCTAATTTTTTGTTTGTTGCATGATGTGACTTTATTGACGGGGCGTCTGGCGTTGTTTGGTACCCAGACGTCCTGTTTGGTTATACTTTTTGATTGCACAATGCAGCTGTTGAGAGGATATACATGGCTGAAGAGAACAATGCAGGTACAATTCCTGTCTATGAAGCTCAGGCAATAGAAGAAAAATGGCAAAAGCTTTGGGAAGAAACTCGTCTTTATAGGACTGATGAGGACCCCGCTAAACCCAAAAAATATGTACTCGAGATGTTTCCCTATCCTTCGGGTGATTTGCATATGGGTCATGCGCGCAATTACACCATTGGTGATGCCTTGGCTCGTCAAGCGCGCATGAGGGGTTATGACGTGTTGCATCCCATGGGTTTTGATGCCTTTGGTTTGCCGGCAGAAAATGCAGCTATCAAGCATCATACTCAGGCTGCTCAGTGGACCCACCAAAATATCACTCAAGCAGTCAAAACCATGAAGCGCATGGGTTTTGCTTATGACTATGATCGCATGTTTAACACCTGCGACCCAGAGTATTATCGCTGGGGTCAGTGGATGTTTATCAAGATGTGGGAAAAGGGTTTGGCTTATCGCGCTACCTCTCCGGTCAACTGGTGTCCTCATTGCCAGACCGTTTTGGCAAACGAGCAGGTTGTGGATGGTCGTTGCTGGCGTTGTGGTAGTGTGCCCGAAAAGCGCGAACTCTCTCAGTGGTATCTCAAGATTACCGACTATGCCCAAGAGCTTCTTGATGATATTGATAAGCTTGAGGGCTGGCCTGACAATGTGCGCGCTCAGCAGAAAAATTGGATTGGTCGTTCTGAAGGTGCAGAAATTGACTTTGAGTTGCTAGATGCCGATGGTAGCACGCCTACGGGTCACAAACTGACCTGCTTTACTACGCGTGCTGACACGCTCTTTGGTGTGTCTTTCCTGGTGCTGCCCCCCGAGTCAAAAGTTGCAGCCGAACTTGTCGAAGGCGGCGCGTATGAAGAAGCCTTCCTTGAGCTCAAAGCTGCTACTGAAAAGGTTTCGAGCGTTGATCGCCAGGGTTCTGCGCGAGAGAAAAATGGCGTATTTACGGGCCGCTATGCCATCAATCCTATCAATGGTCGCTTGGTGCCTATTTGGGTTGCTGACTATGTTTTGATGGATTATGGTACAGGCGCTGTCATGGGTGTTCCTTGTGGCGATCAGCGTGACTTTGACTTTGCCAAAAAGTATGGTCTAGAAATTGCACCTATCATTTGCACCAAAGATGATCCTCTGTATGAAGAACTCAAAGATGAACGTGAGCTGCGTATGCGCTCCGTGAATTGGGAT
This sequence comes from uncultured Olegusella sp., assembly GCF_947253395.1. Taxonomy (GTDB): domain Bacteria; phylum Actinomycetota; class Coriobacteriia; order Coriobacteriales; family Atopobiaceae; genus Olegusella. The sequence continues at coordinate 17,784 of NZ_CAMXYY010000012.1, read as the reverse complement.
CATGCAATGGATGCCGAGGGTTACCTTGTACAGTCTGGTGAGTTTACTGGTCTTTTGGGTGGTAAGCACTCTGAGGCAGTAGATGCTATCGTGTCCTGGCTTTCTGAGCATGGTGTCGGACGCGAGACGGTTCAGTTCCGCCTACGTGACTGGCTTATTAGTCGTCAGCGTTATTGGGGCAATCCTATTCCCATGATTCACTGTGACTGCTGCGGTGATGTAGCGGTGCCTGAGGAAGATTTGCCTGTGATGCTTCCTGAAGATTTGGATCTTGGTGCTGGTCAGACACTTGCTGAATATGCACCCTTCTATGAGACCACCTGTCCTCAGTGTGGACGTCCTGCTCGTCGTATTACCGACACTATGGACACCTTTACTTGTTCGAGTTGGTACTATCTGCGCTATTGTGATCCTCATAACGATACGCTGCCCTTCTCCAAAAAAAGCGTTGACCGTTGGATGCCCGTTGATAACTACATTGGCGGTATCGAACATGCAATTTTGCACTTGCTGTACTCGCGTTTTTGGACCAAGGTCCTTCGTGATTTGGACATGATTGATGTCGACGAGCCTTTTGCTAACCTACTTTGCCAAGGTATGGTCAAAGACGAGCAGGGCGATGTGATGAGCAAATCCAAAGGCAATGTGGTGCCCCCCAGTTCAGTTATTGAGCCCTATGGTGCTGATACCATGCGCCTCGCTATTCTTTTTATTGCTCCTCCCGAAAAGGATTTTGACTGGGATCCAAAGGCAGTTGAGGGTGCCAATCGCTTCCTCAAGCGTGCATGGCGCATTGTCTGGCAGCTTTCTGACAAGACCGCAGGCACGACTGGTGAGCTTAGCAGCAACGCAAAAACGCTTATGCACGAACTTCATCGTTTGGGTCTGAGGTGTACCGCAGACTTTGATCGCCAGCAGTTCAATACAGCAATATCTTCAATCATGGAGCTGGTAAACGCTGCAAGTAAGTATCTTCTTGATGAACCCGAAGCTGCTCGAAACCTAGAGCTCTGTCAACGTGTAGCTCATGATATAGTGGCCATGATGGCACCTATTGCTCCGCATTGGGCAGAAGAGCTGTATCACGAGGCTTTAGGACTTGAGGGGTCTGCCTACCATGAACCTTGGCCTGAGTTTGATGAGGCTTTGGCGGTGAGCGATACCGTAGAGATTGCCGTTCAAATTATGGGCAAAGTGCGCGGACATATTTTGGTGGCTACCAATGCAAGCCGTGAGGATATGGAAGCAGCTGCAAAGCAAGCTCTTGCCGAGCAGCTTGCGGACAAGCAGATACGCAAGCTTATTGTTGTTCCAGGGCGTCTTGTAAATATCGTCGCTTCATAAGCAAGTTGCGGCCAACTTGGCTTTCCTGCAGCTCACGGCAGTGCAGGAAAGCTGAGATATAAAAGAAGGAAGTAGGGCCTCGTGCAAACTGAAGATGTACAACTGCAGCCTCAAACGAAGCACAGCCATGGCCTTATAGTGGGTCTCAGTAGCATTGTTGTCGTACTACTCATTTGTTATGTTGTCGCATGTTTTTATTTCACTACTCATTTTGTACCAGGGACCACAGTCAATGGTCGAGATGTGTCGTTGTTGAGTACAAGTGATTTTGCTACCCAAGTCGAAAATGAAGCAAAGAATTGGTCTTGTAAGGTACAGAGCAAAGGTGGTTTTTTGCTCGAACTATCAGGTGCAGATATTAAACTTGCAGCTGATGGCATCAGGGTATCTAAGGTAGCCTTTTCCCAACACACAGCTTATACCTGGCCGCTTAACCTGTTGCATCCTCAGGCAATCGTGACTGATGACTCTATAAGTTATGACGAAGAAGCGCTCAAGGCGCGCGTTAGTTCTGCCATTGAGAGCTTCAATAAAAAGGCGGAACCACCCACCAATGCGTCGGCAAGCTTTGACATGGACAAGCATGCTTTTGTGGTGTCTGCTGACTCTAAAGGTACCGCTCTTGATAGTACAAAGTCCTATGAGCGTATTACCGTTGCTCTTCGCTCATTGCCATCTGAGCTTGAGCTAGGAAACGACGAGCTGCTCGCACCTTCCATTAGCTCTGATAACAAAGAATTGCTTGCCTCCTGTGCTGTTGCCAATAAGCTTTTGGAGCAAAGTTTCCCGCTTGTAAAGGGCGATGAAACACTTGCTACAATTGAAAAAAAGCAGCTTGCAAGTTGGATTTCTATCGATAGCAACAACAAAATCAACTATGACCGTGCTGCGATTGACAAGTGGAATGTCGAAAACATTGGTGATGAAGCGTCTTTTGAAGATGATGAAGGTGTGTATGCGCTTGATCAAAAGGCCCTGGTAGATGCGATTGTTGCTGCTTTTGATACGGGTAAGACAACAAATATTGAGGTGCCTACGACAACCATCGCAACCAAGCCTGCAGTAACCCCTGGTGCCTCAAAGCGTGGCCGTCATCTCGATATCAATCTTTCGACCCAGTATGCGCGCTTCTACAACGCCTCGGGCAAGGTTATATGGGAGACCTACCTTGTTTCTGGTGACCTTGCAACTAGCCATGGTACGCCTACAGGTGAATTTGCCATACAGGCAAAGCAACGCAATCAGACCCTGATTGGTAATGATGAAGATAAAGATGGCAAACCCGATTACAAAACGTTTGTAAGTTATTGGATGCCCTTCCGTTCGGGTGGGTATGGTTTGCATGATGCGCCTTGGCGTGCATATTTTGGTGGAGATATATATCAGTATGCTGGCAGCCATGGTTGTCTCAATTTGCCACCAGTTAAGGCAGAAGCTCTCTATAGCCTGGTGGTGATTGGGGATCCTGTCGTGGTGCATTGGTAGCTTGTGTATATTGTCTATAAGGTTTGACCTGCGTGTTCGTTTGTGTTTTAATGAAAAAACTTAAAGTTGCACGGTAGAAGGAAGTGGGGTAGATTTTTTGCCCCGCTTCCTTTTGTTTGAAGGAGGGGAGTCTTTCGTGGCCGTTCAGGATATGAGGCAACAGATTCTTGATGCCCTCGAGGCGTTAGCGCCGAGCCATGACATTGATATTGTTGATGTCGAGATTAGTGGTGCTAAGGCAGCTCCTGTTGTGCGTGTGCGTATAGATCATGTTGATGAGGCTGCTCCTACCATAACTCTTGATGAGGTAGCCAAGCAGAGCGCATGGGTTGGAGAGGCGCTCGATGACTTAGATCCTCTGTCTTCAAGTTATACCCTTGAGGTTTCTTCTCCTGGTATGGCTCGTCCCCTGCGTCGTGCTCATGACTTTGAGCGCTTTGCAGCTGAGAATGTGCAAGTGACAACCACTGCTACTGAGGGCAGACGCCGCTTTAGTGGCAAACTTTTAGGGATGGATGGCGATGAAGTCGTTATCGTCTCGGACGAAGGTGAGCAACGTATCGCATTTGCAGATATTAAATCTGCTCATATCAAGCCTGATTATGATGCAGCTAAAGGCAAGAAGAAGTAGAAGATACGAATACTATTTACGGTGATTGATAAAAAATGGAAACGGGCGCACGGCGTCCTTGGGAAAAGGGAGACACATAGATGGCATCTGAGATGATGGAAGCGCTTATGGCGCTTTGTGAAGAGCGTCATATCGACCAACTGTATCTTATTGGTAGGCTTGAGAAGTCGCTGGCAGAAAGCTATGCCAACGTGCTACACCTTGATTATGGTGCACGCGTTACGATTGACCCTCAGACGGGCAAGGTTTATGTCTATAAGCTTATTCCAAAGGGTGAGCCCGATTCCGAAACTGGCGAATACACTGAATTTGACGAAGAAGATGTGACCCCCAAAGACACGAGCCGTATTGCGGCTCAACATGCCAAAGCTGAGATCAATGCTATGGTGCGCAATGCTGCCCGCGAGCAGATTTACGAAGAGTTTTCGGATCGTATCGGCGATATCATCACAGGTACCGTCCTTCAAACCACGCCCGACTTTACTATCGTAAAGATTCGTGAGGGTGTTGAGGCCGAGCTACCCCACTTTGATTTGCGTACGCATCCTGACGAGCGCAATGAGCGTCCTGCTGGTGAGCGCTATATGCACAATAAGCGTCTTAAGGCAATCATTGTTGATGTGCGTGATCCCAATTCGAGCGAGCCTCCCGTGCGTGGCGAGCGTTCGCGGCCTAGTATCGTGATTTCTCGCACTCATCCTGACCTCATCAAGCGTCTCTTTGAGATTGAAGTTCCTGAGGTTTACGATGGAATTGTTGAGGTTCGCTCTATTGCTCGTGATCCTGGCGTGAGGTCCAAAGTTGCTGTTTCTTCCGTAGACGATCGCCTTGATCCTGTTGGCGCTTGTGTTGGTCCTAAGGGTAGTCGCGTGCGTACCGTTGTCTCCGAGCTGAGCGGTGAGCGTGTTGATGTTGTTGCTTGGTCTGATGATCCTGCTCGCTGTATTGCTGCAGCGCTTTCTCCTGCACGTGTGAGCCGTGTGATTATTGACCACGATAATGCAAGTAACTACGCTACCGTTATTGTCCCTGATGACCAGCTTTCTTTGGCTATTGGCAAGGAGGGCCAGAATGCTCGTCTTGCTGCACGTCTGACGGGTTACCATATCGATATTAAGAACGAATCTTTGGCAGCTCAGGTAGTTGAGTCTCTGCCTGTCCGTGACGAGTTGGTTGACGAAGAGGTGGAAGACGGTGCACATCGTTGCGAATATGTAGGTCCTACCGGTATTCAGTGTCGCAACATGGCACGTCCCGGCGCACGTTACTGCGGTATCCACGAAAGCCTTGCAGAAATTATGGATGCCCCCGTTTCCGATGACCCTGATTCTTTGATTTAAGTTGGTGACTTTTTGATAGGTCCGCAACTTTCACTGGAAGGTAGTGCACATGGCAAAAACGCGCGTACATGATCTTGCCAAGGAATATGGCATGACCAGCAAAGAAATGCTCGGTCACTTAAAAGATATGCTCATCCCTGCAAAATCTCCGTCTTCTACGCTGGAAGACGCCTACGTATCGATGGTGCGCAAAAAGCTCAAGCCCATCCTAGAGGCTCGTGCTGCAGAGATTGAAGCTCAAAAGAAGGCTGAAGCTGAGGCAAAGGCGGCAGCAGAAGCAGAGGCTGCTGCCAAGGCAGAGGCCGAGCGTATTGCTGCTGAGGAGCGTCGCGAACGCGAGCGTCGTGAGGAAGAAGAGCGCCGCGCTGCAGCAGAAGCTGCCCGCAAGAAGGCAGAAGAAGAAAAAGCTGCTGAAGAAGCACGTCGCAAGGCGGAAGAGGAGGCTGCTCGTCCCAAGGATACGGCCCCCAAATCTCTGCCGACTTTTAGTAGTTTGCTCGATCAGATTGCCCAGCAAGAGGAGGTTCTTGCCCAGCAAGCCGAGCAAGCGGCTCAGCGCAAGGAAGAGGCGCGTGCCGCCCGTGATGGTGGACGCTCGAGGCGCTCTGCTGCTCCTCAACAAGATCGTCGAGCTAATATCGATAGAGACGATGATGAGAAGCCCAAGAGCTCTGGTCGCGGCAGGGGTCGCAAAAACAAGCGCAATAACGTTGAAAACGACTCCGATGACCGCTATAGCCGTATGGCTCGTCAGGCCGAAGAGTACAACCGTGAGCATGTGCTTGCGCAGGCTCGTCAAGCAGTAGCTGAGGCAGCTGAAGAGTCACAAGGCCGTCGTAAGCGCCGTAAGGAGCGTCGTCGTCAGCAGCAGGCTGAAGCCGAGCGCGAGCACCGCATTGAAGAGGCGCGTCTCAATGATCAAGACCTCTCCCAGCTGGATACCATCTCTGTACCTCAGGGTGCAACGGTGGCACAGCTTGCTGAACTCATCGGTGTTGAACCCAACGAGATTATTAAGCGCCTCTTCTTGCTTGGTACTGCTTTAACGATGACTCAGTCAATGTCTGATGAGCTTATTGAGCTTGTTGCTGAGGATCTTGGTGCTGACATTAAGATCATGACTAAGGAAGAAGAAAACAGTTTCACCTTCTATGATGATCCTGCCTCGCTCAAACCACGCTCACCCGTTGTTACCGTTATGGGACACGTCGACCATGGTAAGACTAGCCTGCTTGATGCTATTCGCCATACCGGTGTTGCCGAGGGCGAAGCTGGCGGTATTACCCAGGCTATTGGTGCATCACAAGTCCGCATCAACGGCCGTGTGATTACTTTTATCGACACTCCTGGTCATGCGACTTTTACTGCCATGCGTGCTCGTGGCGCAAAAGTTACCGACGTGGTTATTTTGATTGTTGCTGCTGATGATGGTGTCATGCCTCAGACCATTGAGTCCATAAATCATGCAAAGGCTGCAGCTGTGCCTATCGTTGTTGCTGTCAATAAGGTCGATAAGCCCGGTGCCGATCCCCAGCGTGTTCGCCAGGAACTGACTGAGTACGGTTTGATTCCTGAGGAGTGGGGTGGCCAGACTATCTTCTGCGATATTTCTGCAAAGAAGAATCAAGGTATCGACAATCTGCTTGAGTCCGTATTGCTTGAAGCTGATGTGTTGGAGCTTAAGGCCAATCCTGATACCTTTGCATCTGGTTACGTTCTTGAGGCAAAACTTGACCGTGGTCGTGGATCTGTTGCAACAGTGTTGGTTAACCGCGGTACCTTACGCGTGGGTGATGCGTTAGTTGCAGGCACTGCGTATGGTCGTGTTCGTGCCATGCTCAACCCCAAGGGCAAGAGCGTCAGGCAAGCAGGACCTTCCGATCCTGTAGAGATTTTGGGTCTGCAAAGCGTGCCTATGGCAGGCGATGAGTTCCGTGTCTTTACGGATGATCGCGATGCGCGCACGCTTGCTGATGAACGTGCTCTTAAAGCTCGTATCGAAGAACAAAACAAGGTCAAGCATGTTACCCTTGAAAACCTCTTTGATACGATGGCAGATGCCGAGGTCAAGGAGCTCAACCTCATCATCAAGGCTGATGTGCAAGGTTCTATCGAGGCCCTTCAAGACTCTCTGGACAAGATGGACCAAAGCGAGGTTCGTATCAATACGATTCACTCGGCAGTTGGTGCCATCAATGAGACTGACGTTACGCTCGCAGATGCTTCCAACGCGATCATCATTGGCTTTGGTGTGAGACCCGAGGCAAAGGCGCGTAGTGCGGCCGAGCAGGCAGGCGTTGAAATTCGTACGTACAGTGTCATCTACAAGGCAATCGAAGAGATAGATGCTGCCCGTATTGGCATGCTCAAGCCTACCGAGCAGGAAGTCCAAACAGGCACCGCTGAGGTTCGTAGCACCTTTAAGGTACCCAAGGTTGGTATTGCTGCTGGCTGCATGGTTGAGGAAGGCGAGATTTCAAGCGATGACTCTGCCCGTCTTGTACGCGATAGTGTTGTGGTTTGGGAAGGCTCGCTTGCATCCCTGCGTCGCTTTAAAGATGATGTCAAATCGGTCAAGGCAGGTTATGAATGTGGCATCGGTCTTGATGGCTACCAGGATATTCATGTAGGCGATATTATTGAGTGCTATCGCATCGAGCAGGTTGCCCGTACTGAGTAATAGTTTGTAAACCCTAGTCGCGGCAGGGGAGGAGCTCTCCTGCCACACTACGGAGATGAGAACAATGAAACAAAATCATAATTCTCGCAGGATTAATGCCCAAGCTCGCGAAAAGCTCGCTCAAATTCTGCTCTTTGAAATTTCTGATCCCGCCCTTACGCTCGTAACGCTTACTGGTGTTGAGGTGTCTGTTGATAAGTCTGTGCTTCGCGCCTATATTAGCTGCGAGTCCGAGCGCTATGAAGAAGTTTCTGCTGCGCTTGCCCGCGCTCGTGGTCGAGTACGTTCGCTTTTAGGACGCGGTCTTGGTTGGCGTGTGACACCAGAGATTATTTGGCAAATTGATACGACTGTTGATGAAGCAGAACGCATCGAGCGTGCACTCCAAGATATTCCTCCTACCATGGAAATTGAGAAAGACGACGAGGGTTATCCCGTCGATCACTCGGCTGAGGAGGCCTAGTTTTCGCAATGGATATTGCTCATTCTCTAGAGGTGAGCCCCAAGCAGACTGCTCTGTTTGGACAGCTCACTCAACTTATTGAAGAAGCTCAAGAGATTGTTATTTGTGCACATACCAATCCCGATGGTGATGCGCTGGGATCGACCTTGGGTCTGCTCAAGCTCCTCCAGTGGCGGTGGCCCTCCAAGAAAATTACCGGACTGCTTGCTGATCCCCAGCCCATACCTCGCATCTATGAGTTTTTACCAGGTAGTAAGAGTTTGGTGTGCGCAGCCGACTATCAGGGAACTCCCGATCTCTTTATCTCGGTAGATCTCTCAGTTGCATCACGTATGAATGATGGTGAGGCCGTACTTAAGCGCTCACGACACAGTGCCGTTATCGATCATCATCCCTGTCGTGATCCTTTTGGTGAGGTATCGCTCATTCGTAGTGATGCCGCAGCTGCTGCGGTACTTATTTTGGAGTATGCACTCTATTTAGGAATGCCGATTGATGCTGAGATTGGCCTTTGTTTGCTCTGCGCCATCATTACCGATACGGGACGTTTTCAGTATCAAAATACCAATTCGGAAGCGCTTGCTGCGACGGCCCTTTTGGTGGATGCAGGTGCATCTCCTTCTGAAGTGTCACTCAATGTCTATCAAAATTTCCGTCTTGAGTTTTTGCATCTTAAAGCAGCAGTAATGTCGCGTATTGTGACTTTTGCGCATGGTCGCATTGCCTATAGCTATGCCACGAAAGCCGATCTAGAGCGTACAGGTGCCAATCTTGATGAGGCTGATGGGCTTGTAGATGTTGTGCGTTCAGTTTCTGGTTCGGAAGTAGCACTTTTTCTCAAAGAAGTGCCTGGCGGTCAAGTACGTGGCAATCTACGCTCCAAAACCGATCTTGATATTTCAGGGGTTGCTCGCTTTTTTGGTGGCGGCGGTCATGCTGCTGCTTCAGGCTTTTCTTATGATGGCGATATTGACGAGGTGCTTTCCCTCGCCCTGCCGCGCCTGCGCGCACTTTTTCCCGATGATGTTGCCAATGGAGGTACCACTTCATTTCCCCGCATCAACATAGCGGGAGATGGGGGTGCGCTACTTTGAGACGAAAGTCGAGTGGACTTTGTTGTCTTGTTGCCATAGATAAACCTCTTGGTTTGTCGAGTCATGATGTGGTTTCTCGTGTCCGCCGGGTCTTAGGCGAGACACGGGTAGGGCATGCGGGCACACTTGACCCGCTTGCCAGCGGTGTGCTTGTGTTGGGAATAGGTCAGGCAACGAGGTTGATGGGTCTACTGACGCTCGATGAAAAATGCTATGAGGCTCGTATTAGTTTTGGTTATGAGACTAAAACCGATGATTCAGAAGGCGAAATGACACGTCGTGTCGAGCCCGATGCGCGCCTTTTTGATGCTGGCTTTGCTCGCCAAACTCTTTCAGATTTGGTGGGAGATTGCCTGCAGGTGCCACCTGCTTATTCTGCTATTTCGCTTGATGGCAAACGTGCCTATGCGCGTGCGCGTGCAGGCGAAAAAGTTGAACTTGCTCCTCGGCATATTCATATTTATGAAGCAGAGCTGTTATCGATTGAAAACGAGGATAACCAACCTGCCTGGCGCTGTCGCCTCCGTGTTTCAAAGGGTAGTTATATTCGTGCCCTCGCTCGTGATTTAGGACGAAGCTTGGATAGTGCGGCTCATCTCAGTGGATTGATACGCACGGCATCGGGGCCTATTTCCCTTAAAGACTGCATATCTTTGGACGAGCTGTCTTGTCAGGGCAAAAAACTTTTACCCACAAAAGAGCTTGATCCTGCGCGTACGCTTGGGTTGCCTGTGCGTCTTCTTGAGCACACTGAGCTTGAAGATGTCGTCTGTGGTAGAAAAATTCCTGCAGGCCTTGTGCTTGATCTTGGTGAGGGCGCAGCACAAAATGGTTTGCGTGCACCACGGTTTTCCGAACGCGTTTCTCTGGTATGGAAAAACAAGTTATATGGTGTCTGGGAGTGTCGTGGCGCTTATTTGCTTTGTGATACCAATTTTCCTCAGGGTGTGACAGGGGTACGTGCATGAGCGAGCAAAGTCCCCAGATTGCGCTAGAAGGCATGAGGCGTTACGACTTTGCAAAGGCTTGTTTGTATCTGCACTCAGAGCTGAACTATAAGCCAGAGATTGAAGCTGTCTGTGTACTGGGTGTCTTTGATGGAGTGCATCGTGGGCATCAGAGTTTAATTAGAGCTGCCTGTCAAGATGCCCATCGACGCAAGCTGCCTTGTATTGTGGTGAGCTTTTGTCCTGATCCTGCTGATGTCATTTTTGAACCTCAGCCCTTGAGCCATCTTCTTCGTCAAGAAGATCGTCTTGCTTTGCTTGCGTCTTGTGGCGTTGATGGTATTTTGTGCTTGGACTTTACTTTTGAGCTCGCAGCTACCAGCTGGGAAGACTTTCTATCTTGTACACTCTGGGCGTATCTGCGTCCCCACAGTCTTCATGTAGGTCAAAATTTCCGTTTTGGTCGGGGAGGACAGGGTGGCATTCCTGAGCTTAAACTACTTGCCCCTGAGCTTGGATTTGAGCTTTTTGCTCATGAATTAATGCGGATCGCAGATAGTGTGGTGTCAGCGACGCATATTCGCGAGCTGCTGCGTCAAGGACAAGTTGAACAAGCTGGCGATCTCTTAGGTCGTCAACACTTTGTACGCGGAGTCGTGCAACATGGGCGCGGGGAAGGTAATTCTTTTGGTTTTCCTACCGCAAACGTTCAGTTAGATTGTATGGATTGCGTGCCTGCACAGGGTGTCTATGCGGGTTGGGTTGTAATGGGTCGTTCTGCTTGGCCAGCCGCTATTAATGTGGGCTTACCACCCAGCTTTAACGATAAAGAAACTCCCTCATTTTTGGAAGCCAACCTTATTGGCTTTACGGGTAATCTGTATGGAGTGGACCTAGCGGTAAGTTTTGCTTCTTGGCTACGATCTTCGCGTAAGTTTGATTCCCTTGATGAGCTTGAGCAAACTGTGTTGGACAATATTGACTGGGTTAAAAATCACTTGGGTGCTCGGCGTATTGAGCTTGTGCGCGAGGGTATCTATAGCCTTAAGGTGCTTGATCGCAAACTGTGGAGGGGAGGGCGACATGATTAGCAATGAAGATAAGGAGCGTGTGCGTCAGGCCACTGACTTTGTTGGCTTGGTGTCTGAGACCGTCGAGTTGCATCGCCGTGGCAAAGACCTCTGGGGTTGTTGTCCTTTTCACCATGAGAAGAGCCCTTCTTTTCATATTGACCCAGCAACGGGGCTGTGGAAATGTTTTGGTTGCCAACGTGGTGGTGATGTTTTTAACTACGTTATGGAACGTGAACATCTGGAGTTTCCCGATGCAATTCGTTTTTTGGCAGATCGTGCTGGGATAGAGCTTGTTGAGGAACGTGGAGCGCAGCGAGGACCAAAGCGCAATAGGCTTCAGCAGGCTCTCGGTGAAGCCGAAAAATATTACTTGACTATGTTGATGCGTGGCAGGGGAACAGGCCCCGCGTCTGCACGAAAATATCTTGCGAGTCGTGGTTTTGGTTCTGTCGTATGCCGTCGCTGGGGTCTTGGTTTTGCTCCTGGTCATGGTAGCTTGACATCAACGCTGACTCAAAAGGGCTTTTCTCGAAATGAACTTTTAGCGGCAGACTTGGTAGTCGACCGCAATGGTCGTACGCAAGATCGTTTTTATGAGCGCGTGATGTTTCCCATTCATGATGAGCAAGGTCGCTCTATTGGCTTTGGCGGACGTGTTTTGGGTGATGCTAAGCCAAAATATCTTAATACCAAAGAAACTCCTGTCTTTCACAAATCAAAGCATCTTTTTGGGCTAGATCATGCAAAGACACAGATTACTGCTACAGGTACCGCGCTTGTAGTTGAGGGTTATACTGACGTCATTTCCTTACATGAACATGGTTTTTCCAATGCAGTAGCAGCGTTGGGGACTGCACTTTCGCTTGACCATATAAAGATGCTTTCGCGTTTTAGGGCACAGCGTATTATCTGTATGTTCGATGGCGATGCGGCAGGTCAAAAGGCAGCAGAGCTCTCTGTTCAGTATGTGGATAAGACAGATGCAGAGATGCTTTGTGTGGTGCTTCCAAACAATCTCGATCCGATGGAATTTCTTTCTCTACATGAGCCTTCGGAGCTCCAGGCGCAGCTTGATGCTGCACGACCTTTGGTTGAATTTGTGCTTGAAAAGAAGCTTGCGGGCTTTGATTTGGGCATTCCTGGACAACGAGCACAAGCTTTAGATGCTGCTGCTCAGATGCTTGCACCTCTTAAGGATTCTGTGAGCTTTGATGGCTATGCAACCAATTTAGCTCATCAGCTGGATATGGATGTAGATGCTACCAAGCAGGTTATACGCGAAAAAGCGCGCAACAGTGCTGCGCATGAAGCAAAGCTTCGCCAAGAATATGAGGCGTACCAAACAGCGCATGAATCTGTTGCTCCTGTGCGAGAGTCATCTGTTGCAGTGGCACCTACGTATCAAAGTGTTGACAAACTCCTTTCGCATGATGCGCGAGGTCAGCTGTCAGCCGAACGTGAACTATTAGCGTTAATGGCAAATTCTCCTGAAGCAGTGCGTCCTTATGCCGAGCGATTGGGATCGGTGCTCTGGGCGGATTCTCGCCATGAGACGATGGCTTGGGCGATGTTGGCAACAGCTGTGGGTACCCCTCCTGTCGAGTTAGTGCATGCAGCTTCTGTAGTAGTTCCTGAGGCTCCGCAGATCCTTGCTGGTGGTGGTTTGGCACTGGCACAGGGTATGGATGCAGATCATAAGGCAGCTTTTTTGGCTGATGTGCTTGAACTGTATTCCACGCGCCGTGAGATCAAGGCAATTCAGACTCAGCTTACGAGTCGTGAGGACAAAAACTTAGCTGAATTACTGGGTCGTGCGGTGGAATTGCGTAAACGAGAACACGAACTTAATCAAATTATTCCTACAGAGGTATAAGACTTTCAAAAACGGGTATTATCCTGTAGGTTCATGGCGTTGAAAGGACACATGTGGCGACGAAAAAGACTGATGCTCAGACCGCAGAACTTACTCCTGAGCTTGCTTCTGTAGTGACGAAGCTTGTTAAGAAAGCAGGCAAGACGGGTGCCATTAGCGAAGATGATATCCAAGTAGCTCTTGTGGATGTCGATGTTGATGATGATGAGCTGACTGATGTCTATGATGCCGTACGTGCAAAAGGTGTCACGATTTCTGGTTCGGGAGATATTCCTGATGTGACTGCTGTTGCACTTGAGCCCGATGTCGAAGACGATATCGATGATACCGTCGAAGAAGATGATGAGGATGAAGAGGGTCTTGACGAGGAAGAAAAAGAAGAGCGTGAGGCTCGTGCAGAAGCTCGCGTAGCTAATGAGGTTCTTCGCTCTACCCCTAAAAACCACACTCGTAAACGCTCTAGCCGTGCTCGTTCCCGCCGTCAGGATGGTTCCACGGTAATGCTAACGGGCGATCCTGTGCGCATGTATCTTAAGGAAATTGGTAAGGTTGATTTGCTTACTGCCTCCGAAGAGGTACACCTTGCCATGAAAATTCAGGCAGGCAATGATGCTGCGGAGCGTCTTGAGGCCGCGGAGCGCGGCGATGCTGAACTCACGCGTACCGAGCTGCGTCGTTTGACCCGCATTGAGCAGGTAGGTCTTGATGCAAAACAGCAGCTGATTTCTGCAAATCTTCGCTTAACGGTCTCTATTGCCAAGCGTTATGTTGGCCGTGGCATGCTCTTTTTGGATTTGATTCAGGAAGGCAACCTTGGTTTGATTCGTGCGGTTGAGAAGTTTGACTACACCAAGGGCTTTAAGTTCTCCACCTATGCTACTTGGTGGATTCGTCAAGCAATTACCCGCGCCATTGCCGATCAGGCGCGCACCATCCGTATTCCCGTTCATATGGTTGAGACTATCAATAAACTTGTTCGTGTGCAGAGGCAGCTTTTGCAGGAGCTTGGTCGCGATCCAACCCCCGAGGAGGTTGGTGCCGAGATGGGCATGTCTGCCGATCGGGTGCGTGAGATTCAAAAAATTAGCCAGGAGCCCGTCTCTCTCGAAACACCTATTGGTGAAGAAGAGGATTCTCAATTAGGTGATTTCATTGAGGATTCTACGGCTGTTGCTCCTCCTGAGGCTGCGTCTGATTCCATGCTTCGTGAACAGCTCGAACAGGTACTTGATGGGCTTGCTGATCGTGAGCGCAAAGTTATTAAGTTCCGTTTTGGCCTAGAAGATGGTCACCCTCGCACTCTCGAGGAAGTTGGTCGCGAATTTGGCGTGACACGTGAACGTATTCGCCAGATTGAGTCAAAGACTCTCGCAAAACTTCGTCATCCGAGTCGCTCAAGCAAACTCAAAGACTTCATGGAAGAGTAGTTTTATTTTTCCAGAACATCCCTGTCAGCCTAGCAATTCTGCTAGGCTGATTTGCTCTTTGTAACATCTGTAATTAAACTAGACTTTTTAAAAGAAAAGAACCCGCGCGAATTTAATCGAACGGGTTCTCATGAGTTTTAATGGCTCCCCGGGCAGGATTCGAACCTGCGACACGCTGATTAACAGTCAGCTGCGCTACCACTGCGCCACCGGGGAATATCAGCAAGAAAGTATTATACACACATCCAATTATCGTGCAAGTGCAAAAGATAAAATTAAAGTTGCACCTTCGGGATAGCTACCGTGCGGGTAAGGATATGAGCCGATTCAAGGATTCTACCTGCGGCGATAGTTTCTCTAGAATCGGGATATGGATTATATGCATAGGCAACTTCCGCAACGCCTACCTGAGCAAGCTCTTTACAACATTCATTGCAGGGGAAATGTGTCACATAAATTGTTGAACCCTTGAGCTCACGCATGGAACCGCGAAAATTCAGTACTGCATTGCGTTCAGCATGGACAACATAGGGATATTTTGTCTCAAGCCAGTCTCCATCGCGGCGCCAAGGAAAGACTAAATCGTCAATCCCGCGAGGTGTGCCATTATAGCCGATAGACAAAATTCGTCGATCTTTACTTACAATACAGGCGCCGACCCGCGTATGAGGATCTTTTGATCTCAATGCTGATAGCGCTGCAACACCCATAAAATACTCGTCCCACTCCAAAACGTTTTTTTCTTGATCCACGTTTACCTCTTTCAATAAGCCTTCTGCCAGCAGAAAAGCTTAAATGCCGCAAGTAAGTTAACATCTGAATTCTACAGGCATAACGGGGAAAGGGGTAGTACATGTTCTGCTCTCACTGTGGGAAGCAGGTTGGAGGCGATGAGCGGTTTTGTCCTCATTGTGGAAAACCCTTAGTTTCCTCTTCGACTCAGAAAAAGCAGCAGAAAGTAAGCAATACAACCCTTAGGATTCTTGTTGCTGTTGCTGGTGTTGTAGTCGTTTTGCTTGTTGTCATCGTGGTAATGAAATTTGCTTTGCCAAAAACGACCAATCCTGCGGCTACGTCTGCTACTCCTGCAGCGACTGTGAGCGTATCAGGAAAGAAAATCAGGGGTCTACAGCGACCTACACTCATTTCTCCTCTTGATAAGGAGGCTGCGGCAAAGGCAGCACCTGCACTTTCAAAGTATCGTAAAGAGGGGAGTTCAGATACTTCAGCAGGTGTTAAACCCGATATTAAGAGCTATAGCGTAAAAGATAGTCTTTCAAACGTTACAAATGCAAACGATATTATGATGCCTGACGCTGTGAAACCCTTGCTGGCAAAAAATGGCTTTGCGATTGCTGAAGATACGGCTGGGTATGAGTTTTTTGAAACTTACGAGATGAATCGGTATTCACTGATTCCCAACTTCGTTACAACCGATTCCATGATGCATAGTTATCATCTCTACTTCAGTTATCTGCTCAAAACCTGTGAGCGGGGGCAGCTTTCAACAAAATTGCGTGATATGAGTGAAGCTATGCTTCACGAGAGTCAAGATCAGCTCAGCAAACTGACTGATGAAGAGTGGCAAAATGCCGCTTGGCGTAATGTGGCATTTTTCTCAGTTGCCTGCAAGCTATGCGGCTCTGATGCACTTATCCCTGAGGCAGTTGAATCTGCTGTTGACAGTGAAGTCGCGCAAATTATGGCAGCAAGTGGCCCGGGCAGCTCGAATGTTTTATCTGAAGGTACAAAAAACGGAGTGAATTTAGATTACAGTCAGTTCAAACCTCGCGGTTACTACGAAGGCGACACGACTCTCGAGGCGTATTTCCGCACGATGATGTGGTATGGGCAGGTTAATTTCACTCAGAGCGAAGAGGCGCTTGATCGCAGTGCTTTGCTTATTACGATGGCACTTAATAGCGATGCAATGTCTAGTTGGGAAGCAATTTATACCATCACGAGTTTTTTTGCAGGTGTCAGTGATGATAACGGCTATTACGAGTACTGGCCTGTTATCCAGGCAGTCTATGGTGATGATGCCACCGTAGAGAGCCTCAACAATGCTGAGGACAAGTGGAAGACTTTCCATAAAACAACAGCTCGCATGCAGGCTCCCAAAATCAATTCGGTGGTAGTGGCTGATAGAGGTGATAAGGCAGATCACAGTTCAGAAACCCTTGGTTTTCGCTTTATGGGTCAGCGATTCTCACTGGATGAACGAATTTTTAGTCAGCTGATGTATGACCGCGTGGGTGAAAACTCTGCGGGAGAAAAGCGCATGCTTCCAAATGCCCTTGATGTACCTTCCGTCTTGGGATCTACGCAAGCTCAGGCGATTTTGCATGAAGCAGGCGCTGATGATTTTGCTAACTATAGTGACAATCGTGAGAGTCTGCGTAAGGAAATTGCTCAAAACGCCGACGCGCTTTGGACGGGTAGCCTTTATGCACAGTGGCTCTATACCCTCAATCCACTTCTCGCAACGAAAGGTGAAGGGTATCCTGCTTTTATGCAGTCCAAAGAGTGGGAGCGCAAGAACTTGCAGACCTATCTGGCAAGTTATACCGAGCTCAAACACGATACGGTTTTGTATTCAAAGCAGGCTATGGCCGAGATGGGCGGCGGTCCTCTTGAGAAGCTTGACGATCGTGGTTATGTGGAACCTGAACCCGAACTTTATGGTCGGCTCGCTCGTTTAACCCAAGGAACAAGGGAAGGTCTTTCGCATTATGGCGTGTTGTCCAGCACAGATGCCGATGGACTCAAAATTTTAGCCGAGCTGGCGAGCAAGCTTGAGACCATCTCCAAAAAAGAACTCGCCAATGAAAAGCTGAGTGATGAGGAATATGAGCTTATTCGTAGCTATGGTGGCCAGCTTGAACATCTTTGGGATTTGACAGCAGATACCGACAACCAGTCTTGGACTAAGGCTCAAGAGCGTCCCGCTGCTATAGTTACCGATATAGCGACTGACCCAAATGGTTCTGTCTTGCAGGTAGGTACCGGCATGCTTTCAACGATATATGTTGTGTTTCCTATTGATGGTGAGCTCCATATAGCCGTTGGTGTGGTATCAAGCTTTTATCAATTCAAGCAACCTATAGATTCTCGTCTGAGCGACTCTGAATGGCGTAGCATGCTCGGTATTGGTGCGTCTTTAGATGCAAATGCTACTCCTATGCCCGAAAAGCCAGCATGGACTAAAAGCTTTAGTTGCGAGATACACTAGTGCACAGACAGCCATTGAGACAAGCAGAGCCTTCTTTTAGGAAGGCTCTGCTTCAAAAAAAGAATATGCGGTGGAAAGCTGTCTTTGGCATCTTGATGATGTCTGCCGTAGTAGCGCTACTCTTTTTTCAGCTATGGGTACAGGGGTGCTTTCTACCTAGCTGGATAAGCTGGCAAGAGTGCGAGCAAAGTCTTG
>NZ_CAMXYY010000011.1 GCF_947253395.1 uncultured Olegusella sp. | reverse complement strand
TTTCGTCGGCAGCGTCAGATGTGTCTAAGAGACAGCTACGAGTAAGGAATAGATAAAGGATCTTATTTTACTAGAGCGGATTTGTGTCGACATTTAATTAGTGCTACCCCACATTTATTTAGCTTGAAAACTGTTTAGTTGTGTTTAATGCTTTTCTGACCTTAAATTATACTCGTGTGAGCAAGGTACTATTCCTGAAACAACGACATACAGAAAAGGCAGCAATAGTAGGGGTCACAGCCATAAGTGGTAATGCATAACGTAGTAGGCCGTTTATAGGGCTAAGTACACATAGTCCCACATTAAGTGCTGCTCCCAAGAAAAGCCAAACGGAACATCCACGCCTCGTATACAACATAAAACCAGTAAAAAATAAAAGAATCCAAGTATAACTTGCTGGATTAACAAAAAGCGAGAGAACGGGATAGACCTTCCAGATACCAGTATAAGTCGTCATGATATCTCGACCTACCTGTGGAAACTCATAATGGAAATCAAACTCACCCGTTGCAACAGGTGCTCCCTTAATATAAAAAGAGTAAGATGAGAGTACTTCATGTGCTTTAAAGGGATAAAAATAGCCATAGGTATTAGCTAAAGTTGCATCAATATAAATCCTTGGATGACGGAGCCCCATTGCAAACCAAACTTTAAAGTACTCTATTAAATCCTTTTTGGTACTTTTCACCTTAAACATGCCCTTGACAGGATCCGCTTTATCAGGATCGTATCTACGTCCTAGTTGAGACGCTGGAAGCACTTGATTGATAATTTCAAACTCCTCTTTGCTCACTTCGTCTGAACGAAGTTTCATGAAACGCGCAGTCTGCTGAAATGGGACAGACAGAGCTTCTCTAACGGATCCTGGTACAACACCCAAGACACTCATAAGAGGTCCTGTAACGAGTTTAAAAATTACAAGCATGATGATTGCAGAACTACAGAGATACAAACGTAAGTGCAAAGTCTTTTTTCCAACTAGCGAAATAAGAACAATTAGCTGTGGGATACAAAAATAAATCCCATTATTGCGAGAAAAACTCACAACCAAACCTAATATTAGAAGCGTTAAGGTGTAAAAAAGAGGCGATCTCCTAAATGTATTCTCAAAGCTACCGTCTTTATTCTCCACATAAAGTTGAATACTTAGCGCAAAGAAGAGTGCCCATGTGGCAGAAAATAGTCCATCTTTTATGACGGCTTGGGCATATCCACCCCAGACAGGTAATACTGAAAAAAAGATTAGAGTTGCAATACCAGCACGTGATGACCATCTCTGGATGATTCGACAGACTATTGAATAACAGAGTGCCTCCGCAATCGTAAAAAACAGAACACAAGTAAAAATTCCAGCATTATTGCTCATATGATTACCCAATGAAACTAATACTCCGATTAACAAGGACATGAGATACGGATGATGATTAGATAGCGGGCTAATTCCAAAAGCTTGGTTTATTTCATAATAACCATCGTGTGGGACCGACCCTGGAAAGAAAACAATCAAGAACGGTGACCATGCAAGAATTAAAACAATAAAGAAGAAAACAAAAGAGTGGTTTGAAGGATGCCTACTCTTATCAATGCCATGCTTCATTTCAGCAAAACTATGTTCTAGCCAATTAAAGAGAAAGCAAATTGTAGCATCATATATATAGAAATATCCAAACAAAAAAAATATTGAAATGAAAAGCTGCTTTGGATTTTGCAATATAAACGCACTATTGCCCATGCGCGAAAAACTCACTCCTATAAGAGTGCATAGAGAAAAAAACAATGCAAGAACATGTGTACTAACCTTGCCGTAGCGTCGTAAGACGCTAAAAATCTTTCGGTGTAATGCAATTACCATCACAGATAGTATTGATATAGGTAACGCAGTTCCGTTAACCGAATCGACAATAATGCGAGTCATAGAAGTTGACTGAGAGACAACGCCCGTAGCCGAAAGAGCGATTACAGATACAGCTGCTAAAAATAGGCTTAAAATATCTAAGCTTAGCTGTTTATGCATATAACTTAAGTCTTGATTCACTATTCCACTCCTTAACAACCTAACACTATCTAAACAGTCATCTGCTCATTGGACTCACTAATATATCTAGCTTATGAATACCTTTATTGAAGATTCATGCCTACAATAGAGTAGGCATTCATTACTATATTTTCAAATATCTGGAGGCAGGGGCATAAACATTGCAGTTGGTGGCACTGGATATGTTGGACTTTCTTTAGCAGTACTTCTTGCTCAACATAACAGAGTAACAGCAGTTGATGTCTACACAATTAGTGAAGTATGCGTCGTTTAATACGGCGAGTTTTGTTATAAAGCCAGCTGTAAATTATTACAACGACAGGCGCATACATCAGATAAGCACGACGATATTTTGCTTTTATGCGGGACGAACGGACAATACATATTCCATTAACTCTTGAAACCATTCCACCAATTGCTTTTTTAATTTCAGGATCAGCAACATCAAAATTTTCATTAAGTAACTGTATATATGTACAGCAGCGACTGTAGTGACCTTCAAGAATACGTGGAGCGGTAATTTTTAGTCTCTGGATAATATCATCCATATCAAACCAGCGGTTATAAATAATTGCCGGATCCTTTACAACAGAAGAAGACCCTGCATTAAACTCACGATAGTAGTAAAGACATTCATCGACATAAACAATACTTGCGGCCTGTGCAAGCGTTTCAATAAACCAAGGGTTATCCGCCCAGCCTGCACCAGGTATTTCATGCATGCGAATATTTTTTTCTTCAAGAAAACCCCTACGATATACCGCAGACCAGATGCTGGGATGATGAAAAAGAAATTTTGCATTCTCCGCAAGAGTAAAACGCGTAAGAGGTTTAATTGTGCTGTGATAGTAAGCAGCAGGTTGCATATGTTCATGGGAGGTATTAGCATCAATAACACGCCAATATGCCGCTTTTACCACATCGGGAAAATTAGTCTTGCGAGCAGCAGTTATAAGCTTTTCAAACATATGCATATCTATATAATCATCTGGCTCTATGATAGAGATATACTCCCCTTTTGCATATGAAAGTCCCACATTAACTGCCTTGCCATAACCTCCATTTTGCTTATGAATTGCTTCAAAGCGCGGATCTTTTCTAACAAACGAATCGATAATTTGAGAAGAGGAATCTGTCGACCCATCGTCTATACATATGACTTGAATATCATTAAAGCTTTGCTGTGCCACACTTGCGAGACACTGTTCAAGAAAGCGCTCTACATTATATATAGGCAAAATAACGCTAAGCGTTGGTGTATCTACCACAGTTGACATCCTTAAAAGAGCTGGCTAGATCTTATGGAATGGCATCTAGCGCATAGAGTATAAAGTGTCTGGGAAGTGCTTAACCACCCGTCTTTGATTTTGCACCAAATATACAGCATGAGAAACATAGAAGAGAGAACTTAGGACAAGAGGTAAGCTATACCAGAAAGCGCCATTAACTGGTGAAAGACAACACATGATAAAGACGCCTATTGGCAATGCAAATGGAGCTAGTTTAGCCACTTTAATTCTTCTTGCGACTGCAAAAAAGCCAGCGCTATCAACCAACTATATATTCTAGGCGAATAAAATAGACTTAAAAAATTTGAGATTAGCTGTTTTCGCGTATAGCTTAAATCTCGAGTCACTCTATTCCTCCTTAACTACCCGCCACTAATCAAGCGTCTATGTGGTCTTTAACACATTAATATAACAAACTTATAGATATCTTTATTGAGGGACACGCCTACAATAAAGGAGATTCTTATGAATAGACTCTCAAATCCTTGGAGGCAGGAGCATGAACATTGCAGTTGGTGGCACTGGATATGTGGGACTTTCTTTAGCAGTACTTCTTGCTCAACATAACAGAGTAACAGCAGTTGATGTTGTTCCCGAAAAAGTTGACAAACTCAATAAGTGGCAAAGTCCCATTGTAGATACTGAGATTGAACGTTTTTTAAAAGAAGCGTCTGAAGGTAAGCGCCAACTCAATCTTACTGCCACTACTGATGGTGCTAAAGCATACGCTGAAGCTGATCTGGTCGTTATCGCAACACCCACCAACTATGACACACGTAAAAACTTCTTTGATACCCACTTTGTCGAACAGGTCATCGAACTTGTTCTTAAGGTAAACCCCACAGCCACGATGGTGGTAAAGTCCACCGTGCCTGTAGGCTATACCGAGTCTATATGTGCACGATACCCTCAGGGTCACTTTCTCTTTAGCCCTGAATTTTTACGCGAAGGTCATGCCCTCTACGATAATTTACACCCTAGCCGTATCATTGTCGGTATGCCTTCAGAGAAGATGCGCTCAGAAGCAGAACATTTCGCCACCCTTCTAGCAGAAGGTGCCGAAGATAAGGACGTTCCTACTCTTGTCATGCATGCTACCGAAGCTGAGGCAGTCAAGCTCTTTGCAAATACCTATCTTGCGCTTCGCGTAGCTTACTTCAACGAGCTCGATACTTACTGCGAGGTACGAGAGCTTGATACTGCCTCAGTTGTGCGCGGCGTCTGCCTTGAGCCTCGCGTTGGTGACTTTTATAACAATCCCAGCTTTGGCTATGGTGGCTACTGTCTACCCAAAGATACCAAGCAACTCCTGGCAAATTATCAAGATGTTCCTCAGGACCTCATAGGTGCCATTGTCCAATCAAACCGCACCCGCAAGGACTTTGTTGCTGATGAGATTATTGATCGTTGTCGCCTGCTTAAAGAGCAAGGTATCAAACACCCTCTCGTAGGTATTTATCGCCTTACTATGAAATCTGGCTCAGACAATTTCCGTGCCTCTAGCATCCAAGGCATCATGAAGCGTGTTAAGGCAAAAGGCTTCCAGTGCCTTGTATATGAACCTTCACTCAACGCTCCAGATTTTTTTGAAAGTGAAGTCACCCATGATCTTGTCTCTTTCAAAAAGCATGCTGATATTATTGTTGCCAATCGTTGGAATGATGATCTCAGTGATGTCTCATGCAAGATATATACGAGGGATCTTTTCCGTCGTGATTAAGATATCGTTGTAATGTAACCCTATCAATACATAGTTGAACGGAAGTTACATGTCCCTTGAACGGAAGTTTCATGTCACCCAAAATCTCAATTATTGTTCCTATTAGCCATTGCTCTCAGCATCTTGACCAAACCCTTTCCAGCATCTGCAAGCAATCGCTCAAGGATATTGAGGTCATTTGTGTCAATGGAATTGAAGATGAGCAGACAGGGCTTTGGATCAACAACACCATAGGCAATGATTCTCGCGTCAGACGTATTGACCTTACACACAAAGAAGAGTTTGAGCTTTATAACACAGGGCTTGAGGCAGCAACTGGTGAATACGTTCATTTTTTGTTACCTAATGACCGCATCCTTGATTTTGCATATGAAGCTCTCTACAACAAAACTCAGCGATACAACCTTGATTACCTACATTTTACAACTGCGCCTTATGACCGCAAAACAAAACAAGTACTAGATATTCCACAGTTTAATCTACAAAATTTAGGAGCGGGTGACTTTAACCGCATACTCAACCTTGATGCCACAAGTCTTTTATATACGCTGGATAGTTCGGCTTGGACTGGTCTATATCGCAGATCATTTCTGCAAAATCATGCTATTGATTTCGGTACACACCCGATACAGTTTGAGCTATTCTTCTTCTGGAGTGTAATTACATGTGAGCTCCGAGCCGCAATTTCTCGCGATTGTTTGATACTCCATGACTTTAGCGAACCAAAACTACCTGAAGGAAAAAAAGCTTTTGACTTTTTTAAAAAACATCTTGAGGCACTCGATATCCTGCGCACCAGTCTGTCAGAACGCGATGTTGCAGAAGATCTTGTCACTATTGCATTAAGTCAGTCCATTCGCCCTTGTATTGATGCAAGCTGGCATGCCGCTCTTAACGAGGTTTATGCGCCAGAGGTTAGTCACAAGATTGAGATTTGTATTAGAACTCTGCCTGGCTCATTGTGGAACGATGCATTCAAATGGCTCAAAACAGCACAAAATGCCGTAGCAGCTGATTGCCCACCTAGGCCAAAAACTTACAAAACACTCCCCTTCTTCCATGAGAAGTCTACGCATCCTGCAGTATCTGTCATAATCCCTACCTATAACCAAGAAGAATATCTCAACCAAGCTCTGTATAGCTTAACAACTCAAACACTTGAAAACTTAGAGTTTATTTGCATCAATGATGGTTCAACTGACCATTCCTTAACGATTTACCACGAGTATGCCACCATTGATAAGCGCTTTCGTCTCATTGATAAGCCAAATACTGGCTACGGTAACTCTATGAATTGTGGCATCGATATGGCTCGAGGTAAGTATCTTGGCATTCTCGAACCAGCTGACTATGTGTTACCAGAAATGTATGAAAGGCTTTATTCCATTGCAAATCGGAAATCCCTCGACTTTATCAAAGGTGATTTTTACAGATTCGGCACAGATGCCAACGGTATTGAAGATTTGCGTCTTAACTGTCTCAGTTGTGATAGCTCATATTATGGATGCATCATCAATACGAGCGCTGATATCAAAACGTTTACCTTCATTATGAATACCTGGTCAGGTATTTACTCAATGAACTTCCTCAACAAGTGGCATATTCGCCACAACGAGACACCTGGTGCCTCTTTCCAAGACAATGGGTTTTGGTTCCAAACCTTTGCACGCGCTACACGCGCCCAGTTTATCAAGACGCCTTTTTATATGAACCGTCGTGACAACGCTGCGTCCTCAGTAGCAAGTTCAGGCAAGATGTACGCAATGACCAAAGAATACGAATATATTCATGACTGGTTATGCTCTGAGCCTGGTCTACTTGAGCGGTATGAGTCCATCTATTGGTGCAAAAAACTTGATAATGCATTTTTTACCTATCGCCGCATGCCCCTTGCAGCAAAAGCAGAGTATGCCGAGCATATGCGCGATGAGTTCGCTGAGCCCCTTGCTCAGGGCAAAATTAATCGTGAATTAAGCGATGAGGTCCATTGGAAGTTGTTAGCAGAAATTATTGCAGATCCTAAGGCATTTGCTGAAAAAGTACGTGTTTCGATCATTATGCCTGTCTACAATGCTGAGCGCTATATTCGCGAGACTCTTGATTGTTTGGTATATCAACAGGACTATGCAGTGGAATTCATTTGTGTTGATGACGGATCAACTGATTCAACAAGTGAAATCCTTGATGAATATGCCAAAAAATTTGATCATGTAAAAGTAATCAGGCAGCAAAATGCAGGAGCGGGTACTGCGCGTAATGTCGGTATGGAACATGCACAGGGTGAATACCTTATGTTCCTTGACTGCGATGACATTTATGAACTCGCTCTTCTACGCACTGCCTATGAAAAGGCATATCTTCAGAACAGCGATATTGTGGTATTCCGCAGCGATGACTACTTCGAAGATGCAGGAACATATCGTAAGGCTCTAGACAGTATATGCACCAACCTCTTACCTACAATGCAACCTTTTGCAGGAGAAGATATCTATTTTGATATCTTCCGTGCCTTTATCGGTTGGCCTTGGGATAAGCTATTCCGTGCTGATTTCGTACGCAAATATGACCTAAAATTCCAAGAACAGCGCACAACCAACGATATGCTCTTTGTGTTCTCCGCTATCGTACGCGCTAAGCGTATTTCCACAATTGATACAGTCCTCGCTCACCACCGCCGTGCAAGTGGTTCACTCTCAGTGACACGCGAGAAAAGTTGGCGTTGCTTCTATGATGCACTTGTCGCATTGAGAAACCAGCTTCATCAGTGGGATCTTTGGGAACGCTATGAGCGTGACTTCATCAATTATGCACTAAACTTCTCACTCTGGAATCTCAATACTCTTCGCGGAGAAACTTATGAGTTGCTTTTCGACCTACTTAAAAATGAGTGGTTTGAGGATTTAGGTATTGTTGGAAAACCTGCTTCATACTTCTATCACCAAGACGACTATGAGAGCTATATCTTTATCTGTGACAATGATGCGAGTTTATATATCTCTCGTCGTATTAGTTTGCTCGCTGAAAAGAATCGTAAGCAGGCTGATCGCCTAACTGATATACGAAGCGATTACCGGAATCTTAATAAGCAATTTAAAGCTAATACCTCACAACTTGAAAAAATTCGCTCTACTTCCGCCTTCAAAGTGGGAACAAAACTACTCGCTCTTGGTTATAGCCTACAACTAATCAAAAAGTAATCGGAAGGTGAATTACAGACATCAAAGGGTATGCCATATTCTCAATTTCTCCAAAGTATCAGGAGTAGGCATCAAACCTGCATTTGCGGTCGTGATGTCGATGACAATGGCACGTTAGGGTTCGCCTTGGTCAGGCTTACCATGGGATTTGCCACATGGGACTTGTCACTAAACAATGGGAGGCTGTAGGTTGCAAGAAGCTTGAGAATATCTGTCAGCAAAGACAAACTATATCCTCGCGTTTGCAGACGCTTTAGATCTTTTTGGAATTTTACGGATGGTCTGATTTTATACATCGAGCAAGTCTCTCATCATATCATCTACGTTGTCATCGATCTTGCCGAGTGTAGGGTCAGCTCTCATCCTCTGCCCATACTCAATGGCATCAATCGTTTCTGCATTCGGTGTCCCATACTCAATGGCATACTGCATATAACGAATCAGATTGCTTTTTACATTCTGGTGATTCTTTACGACAATGCTCTTATAAAAGCGTCATAGGTATCTCTGCCCATGGAAAAAGAGTAAGTTACGGTATTACGGCTAGCAATAAAGTTGCGCTCCTTTGTTTTACCTTATTCTACTTAGTAACTTTACTTAGTAAGATAAAAAAAGAACTCCCTTTATCAAGTGGTTTTCTTCTGCCCCTTGCATATCGTCACCCTACTCAATCTCATGTCGCTATGAGAGTCGATTTTTCATCTGGGTGTGCTGTCCATCATTGTGTGAGCTCATTGCATAGAGGTACCACATTAATACCATTGGCTTGGTATGCATGGTCTATTCTCAGTACGACACTCCTACAGTCTTTTGGTATGCCAAGCTGATCGCCGACTTTTAATAAGTGTCGAGCATACGATGCGTTATACGTTTGAGACGACTTAATCTCAATTGCCTCAAAGCGCTTAGTTGTAAAATCAAGTAAGTCAATTTCGCGCTTTGAATCATCGCGGTAAAAGGATAAGCGTGGTTCTTCTCCTAAATTTATATAACGCTTCAGCCTCTCAGCGATGACCAAGTTTTCAAATATCACACCATGCAAGGAATGAACCGTAAGCTCCTGTACACTGCGAATATTGAGCAGATAACACAGAAGCCCTGTATCAGAAAAATATAATTTAGGGGTTTTTACCAGCCGCTTATTAAGATTTTCTGTAAAAGGACGCAGCAGAAAGATAATCCCACTTGCTTCTAGCATCGAAATCCATGACTGCGCTGTTTTAAAACTAATCTCACAACTGTTAGCAAGGCTCGTGAGGTTAAGTAAGGAGCCTACTCTCAATGCGCACATCTGTATAAATTTTCGGAAAGTAGATACCTTGCGTACATCTAAATAATCTGAAATATCTCGCTGGAGATAGGTGCGCATATACGAAGAGAAATATGTTGATACAGGTATGTCAATATCGTATAAACGGGGATAACCACCTCTGTAAGCGAATTCCTCAGGAGTAAGCAACTTATGTGCAGATAATGCTTCTTTGAAAGAAAGTGGTAACAGAGTAGCTATACCTGCTCTTCCCGCCAAAGATTGCCCAATACGCTTGCTTAATAAAAAATCCTGTGAACCCGAAAGAATATACTGGCCGGTTGTTGCTCGTTCATCAGCTGCAACCTGAATCATCGAAAAAAGATCTGGTGCATATTGTGCTTCATCAATAATCAGATGATCGGGTCGGTTGCGAATAAAGCCGACGGGATCTTCTATAGCTTCTTTTCGAATTTGAAGGTGTTCTAAGTTGATATAGTTGTAGTCGGAAAAAATATTTCTAAGCAAGGTAGACTTGCCGCTTTGTCTTGGTCCTGTAAGTGACACCACATAAAACCATTGGGAAAGTTTAGTTATATATTCAGCAGCATCTCTTTTGATCATAATAATCACCGGAACTATGGAGTAGTGTTTACCATAATCTGGTAGTAGGAATCACCGTAACTATGAAGTAGCTCGGGAAAAAGTGACCGTCTTTAATTCCTGCCCCGTTACAATGTTTGGCACTTTATAACTCTCGTTATTTATTCTCAAAGAAACCTACAGCTATAGCACCAGGACCAGCATGCGTACCGATGGTGCTTCCCATAGAGTGATATATGAGATTATCCACTTTGCCTTCCCATAAATGAGAATTGTCCTCAACATATTTCTTAAGCATGCTGCTCTCAAGTCCTGTATAACCAACTGCAACAGGCATATCAAAATCAATGCCACCACATTTTGCAATCATTTTGGTAAGAAGGTTGTTTGCAGCTTTTGAGCCACGCGCTTTTCCCACAAGACTGACTACGCCATCTTCAGCTGTAATTACTGGTTTGATAGAAAGTAAATTGCCTAAAACTGCAGCTGCCGCTGGAAGACGACCGCCACGACGCACATACTCAAGCGTATCCAGAAGTGCAAGCACCCGAACCCGCTTCACGCGTACCCGCAGATCTTCGACGAGCTGCTCAAACTTAACTCCTTGGTCAACACAACGTAGGGCATATTCAACAAGCACACGCGTGCCAAGCGATGCACTCAGACTGTCAATAACACGAATATTGCTGCCGTAGGGTTGAGCAGCGCTTTCAGCACTTGCATACGTACCCGATAGACGCGATGAAAGAGTAATTGCAATTACCTTTTCACCTCTTTGCGTAGCGCCTAAAAACTCCTGGTCAAAAGCATAAGGAGTCACCTGGCCAGTGGTTGGCATGATGTCTGTTTCGAGCAGCATCTCATAAAAACGTTGATTGCTCAGATCAACATTATCAAGATATATTTCATTGCCAAAGGCAACTGAGAGAGGCAGGACGGTCAGCTGCTCATGATGAAGATCTGAAACGTCGGCCGCAGAATCGCAAATAATACGTATTGACATTGTATTCTCCTCAGTTTGTTTATCTATCCTGCGCTGCATAGCATCTATAGAGCGTGAAACTAGGGTGCGATCTACTCCAATAAAACGTACGCTATCTACTGCGGCTATCCTTTGAGAATGCTTGCCAAGACATACCAAGAGCAGTATTAAAACAATTCTGGAAAGCCCAAACGAAAGCTTAGCTAGTGCTCGTCGTAGTACTGACAAGCACCTTCGATGTCACCTTCAAAGACCGAGGATCCATGCTGCAATACAATACCGCGTGTGCAGAACTGTAACGCCTGCTCGGGAGAGTGGGTTACAAAAAGAACCGTCAGATTATCCTTTGCCATGATATCTTTAACACGTTCCTCGCATTTCTTGCGGAAGCGCTTGTCTCCCACCGAAAGTGCCTCGTCAATTACAAGAATATCAGGGTTAATTGAAGAGGCAAAGGCAAAACCTAAGCGCGCCTTCATACCACTGGAATAGGTACGAATAGGCTGTTCCATATAATCGCCGAGCTCAGAGAACTCATGCATCTGCGGGATAAGTGCTTCTGTCTCATCGCGGGTAAAACCCCACAGTTGACAGCGCATTTCTAGGTTCTCGCGACCCGTAAGATTGCCATCAAAACCAGCTGATAACTCAAGTAAGGCGGAAATACGACCATGAACCTCAATAGTGCCACGGGTGGGATAACACACCCCCGTAATCATCTTGAGTGCGGTGGATTTGCCTGCACCATTTAAGCCAAGCAGCGCGAGAGAATCCCCACGATTGATAGTAAATGAAAGGTTGTCAGTAGCATTGATAACCTTATGCTCAATCCTATTGCTAAAAGTACCCAACAAACGCTGCTTATCATTTTTGTACAGATAGTACGTCTTGTATACGTTGCTAAAGCGAACGGCAATAGGATTATTCTTATCGCTATCCCGAATAACTTTTGCTTCACCCTCGCCTGCCCAACTTACCCGCTCATTTTCTGTAGTAGCAGCTCGCATAGCACGCGCTTTGACAGAAAGTCTTGCCTCAGTTTTTGGCTTAGAGGACATCAGGAACCTCCTTGTGCAGGCGAGCATAGCTATGCAGTGCAAGTATGGTGACCACTACGCAAATAAAGAGATAGCAAATAAACTCATGATGACTGCGCCATATCCATTTATGGAAAATAAAACAATCCCTCATGGCCATGCAACCCCACGCAACTGGATTGAAGTACATGATGATACGACCTATATGCGGAAGCGCTTTGAGGTCAAAAAGAATCCCAGACAACCAGAAGAACGGTGTACTTAAAGTACCAATCAACTTAGAAAAGTCACGTGAAATAGCCGAGAGTGGCGAGAGCCAAATAGACCACATAGTCCAAAAATACATCATAAGTGCAAATATCAGCGGAAGCTGAATGAGATGAATAGTCAACTTAATCTTGAGAATGAGACACATCACGATGGTAAAAAGCATTGTACCTACAAGAACAATCATTTTTGAAAGCGTAAAGAACGTGGAAATGACCGAGAGCGGAAAACGAATGCGATTGACCAAAAATGCATAGCGGTGATACACATCACTTCCTCCTCCGCCAATCATATCGCCCATGAAAAACCAAGGAAAGATGCCTACCGCCATCCATAAAAGAAAAGGCATCTGATTAATAGGTGCTGCTGTGCGCATACCTACTGCAAACGTAAAGTAATACACGCCAATATAGACAGCAGGCTTTACAAATAGCCAAATCCAGCCAAGAGCAGCACCGCGGTAAGTCTTGACCAAATCAATCTTTGCGAGCTCCCAAGTCTGTTTGCGCCAAACCCAGTTATCATGGCACATTTGCAAAAATGTCTTTATGAGAACGAGCACGCCCGCCTCCCCTTCAAGACGACAATATCAGCGGTCTATCATATAACAGTCATGCACAGCAAATGCTTCATTGGTACCTATCTGCATGGTATTGCCAGACCAAAACAGCGCAGGAGACGCTACTCAGCTGGTTTGTGACCTACAAAGAGCTTGCTGACACGGCGCACAACAACTTGACCCACACAGGCATCAAACAAAATGATAGCCAAATAAAAGAACAAACTAAACAAACTGCCTACCACAATGAATGGTATAAGGCCAAAACATAATGCCCACATGAGTATTGTATCGGCAGCAGTATGCCAACCAGCCGAAAAAAGGGCTTGTAGTACATAAAAGCCCAAAGTTCCTGCACTCGCAAAAGCAAGAACACGAGCAAGACGTGGATGCTGAGCTGCGCTATCGACTGGTTGTGCGAGTGCACAGAGCAATGCGGATACCGCCATGACAAAGGCAAAAAGTGAGGTAGAGCGATAAGACAGTGAGTTTACAGAGCCTATACCCCCAAGGCTTCCTGCAATAAATTCAGCAACTACCATCCCAATTAACGCAAGCGCAAAGGCAGGACAGCCATAACGAGAAGTGCCAGGACGTACACGTTGGGCAATCCAGCCACCCACCAAAAAACTCATTCCATAGCTCACAGCACTCATCAGCTTGCGCCAATCAAACACTCCCAGCTCACCTGTACCCTGAGAAAAAAAGGCAATGTAGAGGTTCAGCGCATAAACCGCAATAAGCAGACTAACCAGCAGTTGGTTTTGTTTGTGGAGGCGCCACCAAAACCAAGCAATAAAAGGACACAACACCACCAATGCCAGGTACACCCAAATAAATTGGATACCAAAACTAATCCAATACCAATCATTAAGCTCTGCATTGGTAATTTCGGGTACAAAATGATGTACAAGCAATGCGACAAGCCCATACAGGACAACCGTAGTTAAAATGATAGCAACTCTTCGAGCGGTAATGCGCGCTTGCAGATGCCAATACCCTGGCAATACCGAGGTCTCCGCAGCTCGCGGAAGCAAAAAGAAACCCGAGATCATAATAAAGATGTGATTGCCCCAAGCACCCAATTGATTGATGCTGCCCATAAGCACAAGTGCCTGTATGGACGCGCGACCATTTGGCGCAAGCGCAGTGCCCGCCAAAAAACCATCCCAATGCACCATGGATTCAAACCAAGGCAAAAAACTATGGAAGATCGCAATACAGAGAATGGCTATCACACGGAGAGCCTCAATAGACAAGAGACGTGTATTGGCACGCATCGTTAACGTACGCGCTGCTTCTCCCAAAAAATGAGTGGACAGCTGAGCTCTATTCTGCTGGGAATGGACTTCTATGGAAGCTCGACTGCTCACTGATCAAGCTCCGCTACCAAAGTTGTAAACTCCTCGGGCACCACGTTGATGTCAGCACCAAAGCTCTCAGCAACAGCGCAAGCCTGCGCACGGCGAAATTCAGCCGTATCACTATCCCCCGTACGCTCGTAAATATCAGCTACCCGCATCAGTGCAAAGCTAACATACTCAGCCAAAGACTCACCCAAACCAGAAAGCACCATCATGGTCACAAGAGAATCAGGGCTGAGATTCATGGCAACCGCAGGATCCATGTCCAAAAGGCTTGCAACGTCCTGCTCAACTGAGGCCGCAGCATCGAGGACGCTACGTGGCTCTTTGACAGAGTAAGCTATTCTCAAGGCCTTTGAGATAGACTCAACAAACTGCGAAATAAGTTCCAGCAGATAATCTCGCTGCAGCATGAATACTCCTCGCAATAACTCATCAGTGGTTCATCGAAAACAGCTTGAACTCAACAAGCGTAGATAAACATCCCTATTCTAGCCTTGCGAAGGCAAGGTCACTCCGAGGTGCTCAAAGGCAACAACTGTAGCCTGACGCCCCTGAGGTGTACGGATGATTAAGCCTCTCTGCAACAAATAAGGTTCGTAGACATCCTCAAGAGTGGAAGGATCCTCGCCAACTGCCGAAGCAATAGTAGTAAGTCCCACGGGACGTCCTCGGAATGTCTTTGTAAGAGCCTCAAGAATTTTGGTATCCATCCAGTCAAGACCAAGCTCATCTATCTCAAAGAAAGATAGAGCCTCCGCTGCGACTTTCCAGTCTATGTCTCCACCAGCGCGTACCTGAGCATAGTCACGCACACGTTTGAGCAGGCGATTTGCGAGACGTGGCGTCCCACGACTACGACTTGCAATCTCGCGAGCGCCCTGCTCGTCAATCTCAACTCCCAAGATGTGTGCCGAACGCGCGACAATCGAGGCTAGTTCATCAACGTTGTAATAATCGAGACGGTAACTGATACCAAAGCGGTCACGCAAAGGACCTGTCAAAAGACCAGTGCGCGTAGTAGCGCCAATGAGCGTAAATTTAGGCAGGTCAAGACGAATCGAACGAGCAGCAGGTCCTTTGCCAATCACGATATCTAGGCAAAAGTCCTCCATCGCAGGATAGAGCACTTCTTCTACTTGACGGTTTAATCGATGAATCTCGTCCACGAAGAGCACATCTCCGGGTTCGAGGTTGGTAAGAATCGCCGCAAGATCACCGGTACGCGCAATAGCAGGACCAGAGGTAGTGCGGAGTTTTGCTCCCATCTCATTTGCGACAACACCAGCAAGAGTTGTCTTACCCAAGCCTGGAGGACCCGAAAAAATCACGTGATCAAGCGGTTCGTTGCGATCACGCGCTGCTTGGATAAGCACGCGAAGGTTAGTACGCACACGCTCCTGACCAAGATAATCTTCTAGAGTCTGAGGACGCAGACTATGCTCCACATCAAGATCTTCAGCAGTAAGCTCAGTACTCACGCTACGCGAAGTACCCATACTTTCCATGCCAAAAGGAGCGGCGTTGCTCTGGGCATTGTCCGCAAAGAGGTCATCAGCATCTGCTTCCCATACTGCCATGGTCTACACTCCCCTCCCCAAACGCTTGAGAGCATATGCAAGTGCTGCTTCCACCGAAGAGGTGGCGCTGTCGCAGCCATCAAGGGCGAGTTCGGCCTCCTGAGGCGTAAAGCCCATGGAAAGCAAGGCTTCACTTGCTTCGGTTTTGACATCGCATATAGCCGAAGGAGACGATAGTTGATTATTTGTTGTTGCAGATGCAAGACCTACCAAGCTACGAAGCTCCGCATCTTTGGCAAAAACATCCTGCAACTCTACCAGTAGTCTTTGAGCCTTCTTTTTGCCCACGCCAGGCACCGTAGCTGCACGATTGGCATTCTGAGTTGCAACAACCGTTGCAAGGGTCGCAGGAGTAAAGGTTGAAAGCACCGAAAGAGCGAGTTTGGGGCCCACGCCCGAAATCGCCACCAAACGATCAAACAGCGAACGCTCTTGGCGATTGGCAAAACCATAGAGCTCCATCGCATCCTCACGTACCACCATGCGTGTCAACAACGTAACGCCAGCTTCGCCTACCGCAGGGAGTGCTGCGGCCGTATGCGCCGAAATGCCCAGCTCATAGCCGACACCTGCCACTTCAAGAATTGCATGCGTTGGCAAAACCTCTATGAGGGTACCTGTGAGCTGAACAATCATGAGCTAGCCTTCCTCGATGTGTGTACGCCATCTCGAGTGGAAATACGACTTGTCCTGCTACTGGGCAGCTGCCCTGCCTGAATGCGAGAAGCAGTTGCCGACGCAGTAACCTCGCGTGCCTCTGCTGCTGCCTGATCTCGACTGGCAATTTCTGCTTCGCGAAGAGCATCAACTGCTGCCATGCGACGCGTTGCACGCTGGGTGCGTACCAACAGGGCATGGCAAACTGCCGCAGCAAGCGCATCTGCTGCATGGTCGGGATGCGGATCATGGTCAAGTGCCAAAATATTGCGCACCATAAAAATAACCTGATATTTGTCGGCAGTTCCTGTGCCTACCACAGCTTGCTTTATCTGCATGGGGGTATACTCGCCGACTTCAAGGCCTGCTCGAGAACAAGCAACGATTGCTGCTCCTCGAGCTTGAGCTGTAGCAATAGCAGAACGCTCGTTTTCACCAAAGAAAATCTTTTCGATAGCAAGCTGACTGGGGTGATACTGGCTAATTACATCGCTTATCTCGTTAAATATGCTACCCAGGCGATGATCAATAGACTCTGTAGGATGCGTCGTTACGCAGCCATAGGCTCTCGCACGACACGTATTGCCACGAACCTCAATCACACCCCAACCAGTATGGGCAAGACCTGGATCAATGCCAAGCACAATCATGTTTTGCACCGCCTCTTTGCTCGCCTGCCCACACAAATAAGAACACTCGTTCTATCATATCCCAAATGAGGACATACGCAAGACCGAGTCATACTTACCGCGACCGTAAGCACGCTTTACCCCTCGGGTGCATCTAAACATGCACGACGTCAAACCACGCTCACCAATGACGCAGCTAAAAGGGTGGTTGGTAGATGTTTAGTTTTCGGAAAAAGGGCTAAAGCCGTTTCCTGCAAAGCCACCAAAACCCATATGACCCTCAGCGTCGGAGACGATATGTCCGTCGGCGTTGTCGGGATTTACCAAGCCAAAACCCTTCATATAGTCCATGAGATTGGCCATATTTTGCCGATTACTTTCAGGCTTTTTTGAAATATCGACCGATCCAAAGCTGATATCAGCGTTGTGTTCTGCTTGTTTTTGAGGGTCAAATACCGAAATTTGTGCATCATCAAGCAGATCTGAGAGCGCATCTACAAAGGGATTGTTTGCATCGACATCCTGCAGACCTGCCTCAAACGAAGCGGCCAACTCCTGCGCCAAAACAGAGAGCTCTGTGCTATCTGGCAATATTTTTTTACGATCTGTCCTATCGTGCCAAGACAAGCCAAAGGGCCTTCGAGCATCTGCAAGACTGCATGTACTCGCACGCAACACCACGCCTGCATTGCTTCTTGCCAAAGTATGCGCATGAAAAGCAGCTACTGTCGCTTCTATAAGCGCAGACAACCCTTGTGAGCGCTGAATATCAGAGGGCGTACGCTCCCACTCGATATACATGCTTAAGATTAAATCAAGCTGCCGTAATCGATCCTCAAAATCAGTGGCCATATCATCGTATGTATCGCTCTCAAGCAGTTCAGGTAAATCACAAAGAGCAAGCGATATATCCGAGAAGACAGGTGAGCTTGCATTGCGTGCGCGTGCCATCTCTAGCACATCTGTGCGATAGAGGTCGCCCAAAGGAAGTACATCTGCCGCAGCACTCAAACCATCTGCCTCAAGGGCAAGCCACGTTTTGTCACAAGAAGACAACAGTAGAGCATGGAGCTGACGCGCAAGCTGATGAGCTTCTGCTGCAATCACATCGCGCTCAGCAGCAATGGCACCAAGACGCTCGTCAATTCCTGCAGAATCCTGTAGCGAAACCGCGCTTGCTTGGACAAGGCGAGGATTACGTTCATGCAAATTGATATGCAAATTTGCAGCGAGTTGACGCATCGCCAAGACTCTTTGTGCTGCCGAGCGCGGACGGGCAAGCAATCCTCCCCTGCCACCACTACGCAAGGCAGGCGTCCCTTCCAGCGGTGTTGCCAGCAGAGCATGCACATGCATGGGACCCAACGCATCACTCGCAAGGGTAGCCAAAACGGCAGAGCTCAGCGTGCCATCAAGAGTAAGCACCACATCTTGCATACCTTGTGCCACAACAAAATCTTTCAAAGCAAGCGAAAGCGCCTGCCAACAAAAAGCACTCCGGTCATAGGGAACAGGCTTGGGAAGATCTTGCTTTGGACCTTCAGACTGTGGGTCAATCTCAGCTACTAACAGCGCTTCTTCAAATGAAGGAGCTATCGCCACCGCTTGGCCATCAGGCGCTAATACAAAACTACCACCCGTACAAACAGCATCATCAGAGCTACCAAGCGAC
This sequence comes from uncultured Olegusella sp., assembly GCF_947253395.1. Classification (GTDB taxonomy): domain Bacteria; phylum Actinomycetota; class Coriobacteriia; order Coriobacteriales; family Atopobiaceae; genus Olegusella. Next base: position 10,796 of record NZ_CAMXYY010000011.1, on the reverse strand, counting down.
CCTAGTGTGATAAGCCAAGATTTCGTATCCCGCGCATCTTGGGCATAACGATTATCAGGCAATCCTGCTGCCAACACCGAATTGCTGTCATTTGCAGCATATGTCTGAGAAGAAAAGTAGATGATAGCGTTGATGTCGTCATCCAAGCTCACCAGCTCATCGAGCTTGTCAGCAGTCATTATCAGTGCAAATTTGATACCCGCCATATCAAAGGTAGGAATACTGGTTTCACTGCTCAAAAGCTCTACGCCATCGGCCATAGCTGCCATGACATCACCGCCCACAGAGCGTGTCAAATTTGTCAGGCGCAGGGGTATGACCTCGCCATTTGCAATTAAGAAGATCTCTTCTACAGACTCATAAGCTGAAAGTGAAGCCAAGGGCAAGAGACAAGGACAGGCGAGCTTATCGACAAGACTTGACAACATATCTGACAAATCGATAAGTAGACCCTCTTGGTCTACGTAGGGTACAGGACACATACCCACAAGCGTAGACAAGGGGAAGATAAGCAGCTCTACACCCTGTCGGGCAGCCTGCTCACTATATGCAATAATGCGCTCGCCCGTGCGAGAGAAATCTCCCGCACGGGCGCTAAGTTGCGCGATACCAATCTTCACGCGTAACACCTAACTGAGCTTAGAGCTCAACTTCAGCTTTCCACAAACCATGAAGGTTGCAATAAGCATAAACGGTAGCACCCTTAGCGCAGCACTTGCCAAACTGAGCCTCAGGCTTGTCACCGGGCTTGAGATAACGAACAAAGAGTTTATCCTCAGCAGCAAGGGCAATCCACTCGATGTAATGTTCCTCAAGAGAAGGATGCTCAACAGCGCCAACCTTGACAAGGACATGCTTGCCATCTTCGGCCTCAACAATCACAGGCACATGCTTCTCAGCAGCAGCGTCAACTGAATCAGCTACAAGAATCTCCATGGGCTCGCCACAGCAAGAAGGATCACAGCTGCCCTTCTTGAGCAAAGCAACCATAGTGCCACACGTATTGCAATGATAAAAAGTAGGCTCGGCCATAACTTTTCCTCTCTCTTTACGGCGCCTCATCGCGTCGTATCTCTATTGTGGCACATCCCCAATAAATAACACAGGCATTCGCAAATTAACGTAAGTCCAACGAGTCATACGCGCCCATCAACATGTATCGCTTTGATACGCGCCGCACAAAATGGACATGCAGGTTTTGCTTCGATACGACACGTAACGCACAGCACGCCTAGACAAAAACAATGCTCCCTTCGGGATCAACGAGGTCCTTGAGTTCTGCCATCAGCATCATGTTGCGCGCATCCACCGTCGTGGGCAGCTCCATGCGCAACGTGTTGCCCGAACTTTCTTGGACAAGCAGCTCCACGCGATCAAGGCCCGCATAGCGAGACAAAATGTCATGTAGTCTCTGCATACGGTCGTAACTCAGAACGCTCGGTGTCATGTGCAGCTCAATGACCTTGGGACGGTTTGATGACGTGCTGAGCTCTAGCCCCTCAATAGAGCTACAGATAATTTGATCGCCACGATCTGAGCGTTCAAGCTTGCCCGAGATTTTGACAAAGACATCGTTTGCGGATCCGCCTATCTCAGCATCAACTTCACCTGCAAGGATGGCAGCCGATTTCTTGTACAGCTTGGGGAAGACGACCACCGTAATTTCGCCTTCCATATCTTCTAAGGTCACAATCGCCATGGGGTCACCGTTTTTGGTGGTCTTCTTTTGCACAGAGGTCACCATACCAGCAAGGCGGATTTGCTTGTCCTCTGCAACTTTGTGGCGCTCAATCATGCCACCTGTCATGGGATCAGGTACTTCTTCAGTTTCATTGAGCTCGCCGATGGTGTAGTCGCGCACTTTGGAGAGTGCATACTCATATGGACGCAGGGGATGATCCGAGACGTAAAGCCCCAGCACCTCATGCTCGTAGTGAAGCTTGTCGCTACGCTCCCACTCCACCCCATCGGGCAGAGGCGCTTCATCGACAAAACCAGAGCCCTCTACATCGCCAAACATATCAAAAAGACTGCTCTGACCAGCAGCTCTATCCTTTTGACGACGTGCAGCAACATCAAGGATATTTTCTGGATTGTTTTTGTCGACCATAATCATCAGCTGACGACGCGGATAACTCGTAGAGTCAAAGGCGCCACTTTTGATAAGCGCTTCAACAACACGACGATTTGCCGAGGAACCATCAACACGATCAACAAAATCGTTGAGATGTTTGAAAGGTCCGCCTTTCTCACGCTCGGCCATAATGAGCTCAGCTACACCTTCGCCAACACCGCGGATGCCTGCAAAGCCAAAGCGAACACCTGCAGAAGTTGCCGTAAAGTCACGACCTGACTCATTGATATCGGGTGGCAAAATCTGAATACCCTCGTGGCGACAGGCAGTAACGTAGTGAACAATCTTGTCCGTCTTGCCCATGTAGCTGGTGAGCACCGATGCCATAAATTCACGCGGGAAATATGCTTTGAGCCAAGCTGTTTGCATGACAAGAATGGCATAACCTGCAGAATGAGATTTATTGAACGCATAGGAAGCAAACTCAAGAACATCGTCCCAGATACGCTGAGCAGTCGCGCGCTCGTAGCCGTTTTCAACAGCACCGTTCATCCAATGGTCATAGGTGGTCTCATCTTTGCCATTATCCCAATGGAACTCGGTACTGGTGAGCAACTTAATTTTCTTTTTTGCCACAGGTTTACGGATGCGGGAGTCGGACTCACCAGCAGAGAAGCCCGACATCTTGACCGAAATCTGCATGACCTGTTCTTGATACACGATTGTGCCGTAGGTCTCGTCCAAAATTTCCGAAAGACGATCGTCGTAAAAGACAATAGGTTCGCGCCCATTCATGCGGTTGATATAGCTGGTAACCATACCAGCTCCTAAGGGACCAGGACGATACAGAGCAATCAATGCAACGATTTGCTTGTATTCTTTGGGCTGCATATTTTTGATGGTAGCTGTCATACCCGCAGACTCTACTTGGAACACTCCCGCCGTAGCGCCCGAACCTAGTAGCTCATAGATCTTGGGGTCGGTAAAAGGAATCTTGTCCACATCGATATCCACACAGGTGGCACCAGGCTTGATGCATCCGCGCACAAGTTCGGGCATACGCTCGATATCAGAGACATGAGGATAACTCGCACGAATGTTGGAGAGGGTTTTTGAAATAACAGTCAAGGTACGCAGACCCAAGAAGTCCATCTTGAGCAGACCCATATCGGCAACTGAGTGACCCTCGTACTGGGTAATCTCAACGCCACCTTTGGTATCGAGTTTGGTAGGCACGTGATCGTTAACGGGTGTCGGCGCAATCAAAACAGCGCACGCATGCACACCTTCACCTCGGGTGAGACCTTCAATGGAAAGGGCTGCATCAATAATGCGATGCGCATCGGCATCCTTCTCGTAAGCCTCGGAAAAGTCAGGTGAAAACTGATCGGGTTTATTTTCATTTTTTTCAAGCGCATTTTGCAAGGCAAGCTTAGGGTCATTGGAAAGCATCTTGGACAGACGCTGACCCTGCCATACAGGAAATCCCAGCACGCGCGCAGCATCATTGATTGCTTGCTTAGCTTTGATAGTTGAGTAGGTAATAACGTGGCAGACACGCTCAGATCCATAAAGTTCACGGACATGCTGGATGACTTCTAGGCGCCGCTCATCATCGAAGTCCATATCAATATCGGGCATTTCGGAGCGCTGAGGCGACAAAAATCTCTCAAACATCAGGCCGTTTTCTAGTGGGTCAAAAGCGGTGATGTTCATTGCATAGGCAACAATAGCGCCAGCTGCACTGCCTCGACCAGGGCCTACGCCAATACCATTGGTTTTGGCCCACATGACATATTCCTGCACAATAAGAAAGTAGTCAGCAAAACCCTTATCGCAAATGATTTTGTACTCGTACTCAAAACGCTCTTGAATATTGATGCCATTAATCTCACGGGTACGCCAGTTGGGTCCATAGTGTTGCTCAAGACCTTTTTCGCATTCGGCGTGGAAACGTTCCTCAGAGGTCTCCCCCTCTGCCAAACCAGGAAACTTAGGCAAGTACATACTTGACCAGTCAAGTTCAAACTGACACTTTTCTGCAATCTCAAGCGTAGCGTCACAGGCTTCAGGAATCCACGAGAAGAGAGCGCGCATCTCTTCTTCGCTCTTCATGTAAAACTCGCTACCCTCCATATGTAGACGGCCAGGATCATCAATATGGCTAGCAGTACCAATACAGCTCATGATGTCTTGAGTCGGCGCATCCTCACGGGTAAGGTAGTGGAAGTCGTTGGTAGCAACCACTTTGATGCCGAGCTTTTGTGCCAGCGCAACGAGACGCTCATCAAGTGTACGGTCGGTCCATCCACCACGGAAATTGAGACCGTGATCTTGAATCTCAATATAGAAGTCATCACCAAAAATGCATTGATATTCGCGAGCCCACCGCTCTGCTTCATCAATATTTCCATCGATAATATGTTGAGGAATGATGCCTTGTACACAGGCAGACTGGCAGATGATGCCCTCGTGATATTTTTTGAGCATGCCCAAGGTAGTACGGGGCTTGTAATACATCATCTCATTGGCAGCCTGGGACATCATCTTCATCAGATTGACGTAGCCTGTCTCGTTTTTTGCCAGCAAAATAAGGTGATAACGTTTTTGATTGGGTTTGTGCTCAATTTGGTCATCCGTGATGAAGTACGCTTCACAACCAAAGATGGGCTTGACCACGGGCGTAGGCCGGTTTGCTTCAACAGCGCTCAGGTCGCCACCCGTAGACTCCCAGATAGCAACATCGCTTTCCCATTGCGCATGCACACGATCATGAGGTGCAGCATCCCATGCATCGGGCTCAGGTTCGTCGAGCTTCCAAGATTTTTTGAAACACTCAACATCGTGTTTCCATTGCTTCATATCCGCAGCAGCATCGTTGTACTTGCGGCATTCAAGATCAAGGTTGGGCACGCCAAACATATACCCGTGATCGGTCAGAGACACGGCAGGCATCCCTAGGTCAACGGCACGTTTGACCATATCGGGTATGCGCGTGGCTCCATCAAGTACCGAAAAGTCAGAGTGGCTATGTAAGTGTACAAAGGCCATACGTGTACTCTCCCTTGTGCGCGGAATGGACAAGACGCACTAAAAAAACTTCGCGCGCCTACGCATGCCACAAGACACCTGTCCTATCCGCATCTCTCATTGTCTTTGTTTTCTGCTCTCAATTCTAACGTAGCAAACGGACATCACTGAGAGCTAACAATCTCTTCTCTATGCATGAAAATCGTAGCGTACAACATGCGGCTGGCCTGTTTTGTCATCTCCCAAAAGCTCACCTGCGTCAAGTTCGACACAGACAAAAGCACAGGTCACCGCCGTAAATCCTTGATTTATGAGCACGCTGGCATAGAGGCGCGCTTGGGTTTTGTGATGTTCATAAATTTCAGCAGGCGTAAGGTTTTTATCACCAGTTTTATAGTCAACAAGCAGTGCTTCTGTGGAGCCAGGGTTGGTACAAAGCAGGTCAATGGCACCTTCAATATAGTCACCAAAACGCTCAGTACCCTTGGGTGCTGGCGCAAAAAAGGGCAACTCCGCGTGGAGATTTTTGTACTGCAATGCCTCGACGCGGATATCTGAGCGGGTCCAGCGCTGTAAGGCAGTCTGGAGACGCAATTTAGCACGACTCGACAGATGCCAATAGATAGACATGTACTCTATGTGCTCATCCGAAGGAACACGTCCTGTCTCAATCATAGTCTGAGCAAGCTCATGAAAAGCAGAACCTAAATTGGTCGCACGATCGGCATCGGCATATTCGCTGGCCTCATCTTCCTCACTGAGCTGCGGCACTCGAGGCTTTGTTGGAGCCTTATCGTTATGCGCTAACGCTTCATCATCAAGTACAGCCTTCATCGATGAAAAACTAAAAACTCCTTGACGGGGGCGCCACGTACTCAGCTGCACTGCAATTTCAGTCTCGCGTTGATACAGTACAAAATCACTATCTGGCATGCCATTGCCTTGCATGCTCGTGTCAGCAGCACCCGTCCCGAGCACCAGCAAATCCTGGGGAACAGGAGCAGTGAGCTCTGTGTCAAAGCCCTCTATACTGCCCGCTGCTGACAGCTCAAGTACCACAGGATCGCCTTTGGGAACCTTTTGTTGGCGGACCTCCACTACGCGAAGCAATCCATCAGCACTTCCCCCATAGCTAAGGCTCTGCTCACCTATTGCAGGCATATCAGAACCAACAAGTGCCTGCATAGTTCCAGCAGCAAGCGTCGAACTTATACCTGCTTTGCTAGAAGCACAACTTATTCCTAAGACAACTGCTTCTTGTGCACGAGTCAACGCAACGTAGAGCAAGCGTGCCTTCTCTTCTTTGCTCCGCTCGTCTTCAAGCTGCTTAAGTGCTAAATAGGTCTCTACAATCGTCGCACTTTCTGAGCCTTTCCAACTGCTACGGTTATCCGTTTGCACCTTTGCGACTAAATTTGAGCAATCTTTGGGACAAATCACGCAGGCTTGTACGTTTTGAGAAGAAGTATTTGATGAGCTATCAGTGACACTCAAACTGCCTGCAAGAATGCTCGTATCGCTACGGGGATTTGACCAGCACTCGGCTACTGCCACAACAGGAAACTCAAGGCCCTTAGAGGCATGAATGGTCATGACCTGAATGGTACCTGCCTTCCCTCCTGCAAAAGATGCGGGAGGAATTTTTGCAAGATTGAGCCAGCGATTAAATTCCGCTGCAGCTCGGGCAGGCCCCAGTCCCAGCTCCTCGGTGAGATCACGAATATAGCGCACGGCGGCTAAAACATTTGCAGCACGTGCCATGCCTTGAGCACCTTGGTGAGAAAGACGAGCAAGCCAGCCAGAATCGCGTACCACCTGTAGGCAGACATCGGCAACTGGCTTGTGTGCCAAATCCGCAAGCGCTTGACTAAGCACCGCATGAGCTGCCTTGAGACGCTCAGAAGTTTGCACGCTTCCAAAAAACTTCATATCCTCAAGACCACGGTCAATCTGTCGCTTTGTAGGAGCATCTAGTTTTTCTTGAGGGCGTGTGCCCAGCATGCAGAAATCATCTGCATCCAGGGCAAAGACTTCACTGGAGAGCAGAGGAAATAGGCCCGACTGAGTATCTCCAGGATTTGCCAAGGTATAGAGCAGGGCGCACATAACCTGAACCTCGGAAGTCGAGTTAAAGCTAGAACCTCCAGTCACCACACACTCAAGTCCACGAGCCCGCAGGGCATCGATATAGTTTGCCGCATGAGAGCTTGTTCCCAAAAGCAGAGCCATATCCCCTGCACTTGTACCTGCCGCAGTGTACTGTGCTAGTCGATCTGCAATCTGAGCAGCAAGAGTTGCTGCCTGAAATTGTGTTGTTCGTCCTGATTGACCAGGACCTGTAACTGCTTCGATAGCTACACGCGGAAGAGATTGCGTCGCATACGTATCTTCTCGCTTATCCCAAGCATCAAGATGCATATAGCCACCCAGGACGCCACCTGCAAGCGTGCCATCTATCGTGGGCGCACCCCCGCAAATACGCTCTACAAGATTAAGAATATCTGCATGGCTGCGATAGTTTGTCTGCAGCCGTACATGCGAATCTGTTGGGAGCGCAGCCCCATGTTTGAAAAACACCTCAACATCTGCTCCGCGGAAACGATAAATCGACTGCTGAGCATCACCTACCGTACAGAGGTGCTCAGCATCCTTGCCAGCAAGCATGCCGATAAGTTCTAATTGAGTCTCATCGGTATCCTGAAACTCATCAACCATGACGAGGCGAAAACGCTGTGCATAGTCAGCCGCCACTTCGGGGTGCTTGCGTACTGCCTGTAAAGCCATATGGATAAGGTCGTCATTGTCCAGTAGCGACTGCTCATGCTTGAGACTTGTATAGCGCTCATCTACTTGACGCGCTAGTTGCAAAATTGCACTGCCAAATCTGCCAGCCTGAACAAAGGCAAACTCTGCGCGCGCAAGTGCCAAAGCAGACACAACATCTGGCTGAATATCAGCAATAGTTTTGCTTGAGCGTGGTACCGAAACACTCGTTAGCGCCACTTCGATTTCGTCGAGTGTTGAGCGCGTGGAGCCCTCAAGTACCAGCCCATGCAGAGCTTCAAGCGATGCCTGAACGGTCTGTACCGCCTTTGGTGTAAGCGTACGAGACTCCAACTCTTCAAAAGCTGTGAGTAAGCGTACCACCGAGCAATATATTGTTTTGGCACCCTCTCCACCCACAAGCACGAGGTCATCAAAACCATGGGGGCAACGACGAGCGGCAGCAATCATGCTGGTAACAAGATCAAGAACCCCGCTTGCACGACCTCCGTCAAATATGCGCCCATAGCCATAAAAAGAAAAAAGTTCAGAAAACTCGCCTCGACGATAGGCACCTCCCACAACCTCTTCGAGTGCGCTGCCTTTGAGTTCGTCAGCCTGGTTTTCCGTGCATTGGCTAAAGTTTGGATCAATTCCCAAATCCAGCGCATGCTGATGCAAAATACGCGAACACATGCTATGAATAGTTGAAATCCAAGCACCATCAACGGCAAGCGCTGCTTCGCGCATATGTGGATCGTATGCTCCAGCGGCTCGTAGAGTTTTGCGCATGCGCTCACGAATTTCTCGTGCAGCAGCCTCGGTAAAAGTAATAACAAGTACCTGATCGAGACTGTCTAAATATGCTTTACCACATGCACCAGAACCAGGACTGAGTGCCCAAGCAATGCGCTGGGTCAGGGTAAACGTCTTGCCTGAGCCTGCTCCTGCCTCAACAAAAAGCGGACGCTCAAGCGTTTGAGCAATGGTGAGTTGGTCATCATTGAGTCCTGCAAGAAACTCCAATTCAGCCATTATGAGCGCCTCTTTTCACAATTCAGCACAGGACACCACTGACATGAAATTTCATCGAGTGGGTTTGCCTCAATTACTCCTGCGCGAAGTTCTGCAATACGTGGTGCAATAGCTTCCTCACAAGCATCAAGCAACCCATCAAGACCCGTATCTCCATCCCAGTCGCTACCTGCCGTTTTTGCCTGCTCACGACGACCAAAGTCGTCAGTAGGATCCACGCACGCAGCAGCCACGCGAGCCTTTGAGAGGCCTTGCCCATAGATGCGTTCTGCTTGATTGGCATCCACTGCCCCTGCCAAAGCATGCTCATCGCGGGTACAGAGATACACTGCCCCAACCACACGCAGCTCAGGATGGGCGCGACGCACTACCTGCGCATATATCAACGCTTGCACGCGCCTCAGCTCTTTGAGCGTATCGCCTAAATCGTGAGGTTTTTTGGCAAAGGCGTCGTATTCTTTGGTAAAACCGTTTACCCCTTTGTGTTTATAGTCAATAACCACTGCCAAGCCATGCGCATCTACATCCACACGATCAATAGTACCTACCAAGCGCGCCCCGGCATACTCAATAAGCTCATCACCACGCCCAAAGCTCCACTCAAATTGCTTGGGCTCATAACCCAAAAACAAAGTTGATTCATAGTCAAGCAAGGAGTGAAGATCCTCACTGAGGCGATCAAGTTGTGCGCGTTCACGCGGTCCATGTGGAATCAATGCCTGTTGCTCAACCGTATTGCCACCGCGCAACAGGTATTGGTGGCGATAATGCTCAGCACACACTTCGTCAAGCAATTCATGGGCACACTGCAAGCCTCCTGTTGTATGGACGCTGACTCCTTCCTCAGAAAGCCGTCCATGTGTCAACTCAAGTACGCGATGGGCAAAAGTTCCCATTTCCGCAGGTCCAAAACCTGCATCCGCATCAGATAGACGCAACCTTCGAAGGCTAAACCACTTATAAGGACACTCAAGATAGGTTTCTATCTGCGATGCTGATAATAATGGCAGCTCATGAGGAGTCAACATTCGTCCCTCATTTGGCACAATCACAAAAGGCGTGAGTGCGGGCGAAATCTTACCCGCAGGGGCTGGAGTATCAATTGCTCTCTGATGGGGATTTTCTCCCGACCAAGCAAGGTTTTGTTGTATCTCGGTCTCAAAACGTTCTCCTACGAGCTGATTGCCAAAGACTTTCTTTGCAGACTCGAGGAATTTCTCTGGCTTATCGGACCCTTCAACCCCATAACAGCTAAGCAGTTCTACCAACATTACGGCAGAATAGGCATCCTTCCCATCTGCTGTTTTTAAGCACCGCTCAAGCAGCAACTGCTTGCGTGGCAGTGCTACCAATGCAGCAAATTGTGCACGCGCGTAAGCAATAGGATCTGGTGCTTCTTCTATATGTAGGCGTTCTGCAAGTGAGGCTGCAAGGGAGGGATCGCGCGGAATACTTGTTTCGACAGAAGTAAGACCGCAAAGTACTAAGGCATCAGTAGAAGATGCTGGAAGACAAGCAGCCGCAGTCGGAGACAAAATATGCACGAGACAAGGGGAACTTTTGTCTTGCACATCGGCGGTCTGCTCTGTTATAGCCTCCTCATTCCAACGCAAAATGACTTGATTCGACAAGAGTAGTTGCTGAAGTAGACTTCCATATTCGTCCAGAGAAATTGCTGCGGGCTTAGCTTGCGCTGTTACCACACCCAGCTCTTCTAGGCACATTGCAGCTGACATCAATGCAGCTACAACGGCCTTTTGCTCGGAGATGCTTTTTTTGAAAGCGCGCTTAGGACTTGTTGTCGCTTTGCGAGTGACCTCGATGCCCTCCAGCAGGTGCGCTGCAGCAACTTTAGTACGACCTCTGAGCAATTCACGAGTAGCAAGTGCTGTTG
>NZ_CAMXYY010000010.1 GCF_947253395.1 uncultured Olegusella sp. | reverse complement strand
GTTCTGGCCTTTTTTGTTGCCGAAGTGACACGGAGTGACAAAAAAGTGACAAAAGTTTTTTTGGGAGGCATCATTTACACCATCTCCTCGCGCCAAATTGTCACGGGCGTTTCGTTAAAGTTGCTCTGTCTCAAAATGTACGACGGCTCCAAAATGTCATCTTTCATACGCAGGCTAACCGTATGCCGCACGCAGCCTTGCCAGTAATGAATATCTGCCTTACCTACCTCGCCGCTGGGCAAGTAGCAAAGCGTCCCGTGAGAGCCATCGCCAGACGCAACGCTATAGGCGCTGAAATGTATCTCAATAGGGTATTTAGGTTTTCTCCCCGTAGGCGTAAGCGGACAAATCTCAAGAGCGGCAAAACCGTCATGACTCGGCTTCTCACCTACCGCAGTAGGAAGGATTAGCGCAGAATCCGTCTCAAGCCTTGGAATACCCGCTTCGTGGATAGTAACAGCCGTGGTTTTGCTCTCAGCTCGCGCGAGGTCGGCGGCAAATCTGGCGCAGGCCAACGAGTTCGCATACCAAAGCTTTGATCCATTCGGCCAAGAAAGACAAGTAAGCAGCTCACCAGTAAAGGGGCAGCTCTCAATACAATCTAAGTCAGGCACACTCACAGAAAGGCTGTAGATATCGCCATTATCTGTTTCGCCGCTGTCTTGCACTACTTCAAATTTGACAGCCTTATTTTTCTTCATCTGCTCTTTTACTTTTCTCTGTAACTCTTTTTTCGCAGCGTTCTGCTCGATTTGTGCGCGGATAGCCAAAGGCAAAGACACAATGAACAAAGCAAGAGCGCCGAGAAGCAAGAAGACACCAAGAGCAGGGACAGGTGAAACCAAGAAGGCGAATCCAAGAATAATCATAACCAGAGCAATTAAAAAGCGCTTTGAAAATCGATCCATCGCTGAGGGTTGCGCCTTTATATCCATTTTTAACCCCTACTCGCTCTCTTCTTTCGCCGCCTGGAACCACACAACCACACCGAGCAACATCACCTCGTCGTCGCCAGAAAACATAAGGTCGTCGTAGCTTTCATAGCTGTCAGCAGTAAGTAAGAGGCTTGATTGTCCGCGGTAATAGCGCCTGAGCACCGACTCACCCGAACTAGGCTCAGCCACTACCGCACACCCGTTCCAAGGCGATATCGTAGGGTCAACCATGACCAAACAGCCATCAGGATACGAGCGGTTCATGCAGCAGCCTTCTACGCGAAGCATGAAAGCATCGGGGTGGTTCCTTGCCACGGTTTCAGGCACCTCTACGAAACCAGGGTCTTCTATTTCTTCGATTGCTTCACCCGCATGTGTCTTGCCTAGGACGCGCATAGGCACCATCGCGGATGTGCCAACAGGGATAAAGCTACCGGCGCCTTGTGGCTTTTCCCCGAGTAGTTCTGATGTGCTCATGCTAAATAGTTCAGCGAGCTGTTTTAATACGCCTATACGTGGTTTAGCTCGACCAGCTTCCCACTGGCTGACAGACGAACCGGTTAAACCGACTTTTGACCCTAACTCATCCTGTGTTAATCCGAGTTTTTCGCGGTTCATACGAACGGTACTTTGGAAGCTCATGGCTACTCCTAAATTAGAGCGCATTAAAGTTTTCTAAAATTTTATTTCAAATTTGGCTTGAATTAGTTACAATTTACTGTAATATAATTACAGACAGAAAGGAGGAGAAAGTGAAAAGCACGTTAGCCGACATACGAGAGCGGCGCGGCATTAAGAAAAGAGCTGTTGCTGACTGTATTAACGTTTCATATCCAACTTATCAGCGATATGAGCAAAATCCGCGTTTAATGCGCGTTGGCGATCTAGAAAAGGTTTGTGCATTTCTACACTGCACAATAGGCGATATTTTTTTGCCTAGGAACTTGAATTAAATTCAAGTATTTCTCTTACGAAAGGAGCAAATCATGGATTGGCGTGTTGATTGGACGACAGATTACGAGAGTTGGCATGGAAAGTGGTTCAGCTCTCTCGACGAAGCCCGCGAGTTCAGTCACGAACTCAAAGTCCAGAACGAGGGGAACCCCGAATTCTGGATTGCCGCAAAGCGCCTTTGCATCGTCTGGTTGCCCGATTTCTTCGACGACAACATCCCCGCAGGAGCAATCAGACTCGCATAAGCAAATGCCCGCCACGAGCCAGCACTCGTAACGGGCGCGTCCAAAGGACTTAGAAATGGACAACCAAATTATACAACACACATTTCGCACTGTAGGAGGTACGGGCTATGAAATACATCGTGCAAGAAGTCCAAAAGCTACCGCCGCTCATCTCTGTGGATGCAGCAGCAGGAATTATCGGATGCAGCACACGAGCAGTCCGCGCCATGTGTGCAAACGGGCAGCTTATTGCTGCCAAGGTCGGGGACGAGCGTTGGCGTATCTCAAGCCGAGAGTTACTGAAGAAGTACGGCTTGCTCTGCGAGCAGTAGTAGTGATTGTCGGCGCCGCTATTGCACTTGAGCTGCTCTATGACCTCACCGCCTTTATCTACACAGGCATTGCCCTCGGCTTTAACCGCGCATTCATACCTTGGCACGTACAGACGATTCTGCACCTGATTGGGGCGATGTAAATGAGCAACGAAGTATTTGAACAAGCGCTTGAGCAGCTCTGCTCTGAACGCTTTGTAGGTAAGCACAAGCAATTCGCTTGCGATGACTTCAAACGTGTTGCTCGCCGCGTTATGGCTGAGTTTTGCGAGTCCAGACGCGTGATGAGCAAGCTTTTCAAAGCGGGATACGCCCGCGATTACCTCAATGGGTGGCAGACGGGCGCGGGTTGGGCAATAGCCCAAGAATTCCGCGAGTTTGACATTACGCCCTGAGACATCGAGGGACTTTTCGTAGCAACCGATGAAGGGGAAACGGCATGAAAGGAAAAGTTATCGTCAGCCGTGGGGAACATGCCCTCATCTGTGACGGCTGGGAGTACTACGACCGCCACGAGACGCGCCGCGTAGGAGACAAGGGTAAAAACGTCAGCGAGACTACCCATTTAGGCACCTTCTTCAAAGATGCTGACGCTTATAGCTGCTGGCTGGACTTTCTCAAGTCTGGGGGCAAGCAATGAGCCTACTCGTTATTCCAGGACGCTTGATGGGGCTTAATGAATACACAGCGCTCAACCGCACTCACTGGGCAAAAGGCAGTAAAGCGAAGCGCCATGAAACCGCCCTTGTCGCATGGTGTGCAAAAGCCCAACAGCTCAAGCCACTAAGCAGCCCTTGCAGGGTGTGTATCACGTGGTACGAGAAAAATCACCGTCGCGATCTCGACAATATCGCCTTTGGCGCGAAGTTCATCCTAGACGGGCTCGTAACCGCAGGCGTGCTTGTAGATGACGACCAAAAGCACGTCGTCGGTATTTCCCACATCTTTGCGACAGACAAAGATAACCCCCGCATAGAGGTTCGCTTAATCGAGCTTGAAGCAGGTGATGACAAATGATGCAAGACGTAGAAGGCATCTGCTACGCCTGCGAGCTTGCAGATGCAGAAGCGTGGTGGAACAGCCACTACGAAGACGATTACGGCGATGAAGATAGCTACGAGGAAGAAGACGAATATGAGTAACGAAACCTTAGAAGTAGAAGCTCAAGTAATCGAAACCCCGCGTGTTTTAGGCGATGCCGATGTATGGCTATCAGCCGCCACAGGCAAAGTGGCCGCGATGGTAGCAAGTGGCGACTATGAGCCTTTTCCCATCACAAGCGAGGACGATTACAAGCAAGCAAAGCGCACCCGCACAGCTCTCAATGCACGCATCAATGCAATCGAAACCGAGCGCAAGAGTATGACCCGCGCCATCGAAGAAGCGGTAAAAACTTTTAAGGACGGTGCAAAAAGCACACTTGAGCCGCTCACAGAGCGCGAGAGCGCTTTCAAACAAGAACTTGCGACATGGGACGAAGGCAGGCAGCAACGCAAGCGTGCAGAGCTGCAAGAAGCCTACTCCGACTTTGCAGGTGAGCTTGCAACCATGGTGAGCTTTGATCTCATCGAGGAGCACTACGCAAAGGCAGGCAAATGGTATTTACGCTCTACCAGCAGCGCCGCCGCTATAGGTGACTTGCAAAATGCAATACAAGCAGTGCACGGCAGCCTGACCACCTTAGACGGAATGCCTTACCCCGCCGACCGCAAATCACGCATCCGCGCGAAGTATTTGCTCTCGCTCGACATGGCAGGAGCTATTGCCGCAGAAAACGCCGAGTTCGAAGCAGCAGAAGCCGCGCGTGCCCATGAGCAAGCAGAGCGTGAGCGCCAGCAGCAAATGGCAGCAGAGGCAGCACAGCGCGAAGCTGAACGCGCAGAGCGTGAAGCAGCAGAAGCAGCAGCACGAGCGGAAGCAGAAGCCGCACGCGCTCACGAAGAAGAACTTAGGCAGGCAGCTGCCATCAAAGCCGCAGAAGAAGCTCGCCAGCGTCGCATAGAGACCGCGCAAGAAGCCCCACAGGAGCCCGTGGCATTCACAGTCGAGTTTCGCGCCACGGTCACCGAGCTACAGCTGCAAGCACTCCGCAATTGGATTAACGCAGCAGGTATTAGCGCAATGTTTAGGAGGATGTAATGAGCGATAACACGTTAGCGCTACCAGTCGAGCAGCAAGGAGCGCTTGAAGTTCGCAAACAGGTAAATGCAATTCAGTATCTTATGAAAGACGTGCTACAGGAGGGTACCCACTACGGCACCATTAAGGGATGTGGGCCTAAGCCTACCCTGCTTCAAGCGGGGGCAGAAAAGATAGCCTACATGTTTCACTTCGTGCCTACCTACACCATAGACCGCGAGGATTATGATGGCGGACACAGGTCATATGACGTCACTTGCACACTTACCAATCGTGATACAGGACAGGTGATGGGGTACGGCGTAGGCGAGTGTTCTACACTTGAGAGCAAATATCGATACCGCTGGACGGGCTATAACGAAAATCGTCGTAAAGAAGAAAATCCAGACATTGCTGATGTTTGGAACACCGTTAAAAAAATGGCGAAGAAACGCGCCTTTGTCGATGCGGTTAAGAGCACCACAGCTGCAAGCGACATCTTCACGCAGGACATAGAAGACATGCCAAACTTGGCGAACGTCTCAGTTCCACAGATGCAACCACAGCAACACGTGATGGCAACCGTAGAGTCTGTTCCAGCAAGCTATGAGCCACCAAAGCCCAAACAGAGCAGCCTTAAACCAGAGACACGAGAGTTTATGCGCGACGCATCCGAACACTACGCACAGGCACACGGCATCACACCGAATGAGGCCGCACACATGATTATCGACGCATGTGGTGCGCCAATCGATAGCGACGCCTATCTACAGACTGTAGGCAATTTTGTCATGGGAGCACCAGTGGCACCAGCAGCTGGCTCTCAAGCTAAAAGCGGATGGAGCAAGGCATGAGCGATATCAACACCGTGGTGCTCACAGGCAATCTTACACGCGATCCTGAGCTAATGGCGACCCAAGGCGGAGCCTCAGTGCTCAAGTTTGGCATTGCCAGCAACAGAGCCATCAAAGATACAAACGGGCAGTACAAAGACGTACCCAACTTTGTTGACTGCGTCATGTTCGGACAACGCGCTCAATCGCTTTCCACCGTGCTTACCAAGGGGATGAAAGTCGCGCTTGAAGGTGAGCTTCGCTATTCAAGTTGGCAAGCACAAGACGGCTCCAACCGCTCAAAGCTTGAGGTTGTATGCCGCAACATTGTCCTACCCCCACGACCGAAGCAACAAGCGCCCTCACAAGCGCCCACAGGCTACGCGCAGAGCCGGCCACAGCCACAGCAGCAGACGCAAACATACCAACAGGAACAAATGCCTACTTATACGCCAACACCTGCTTATAACGCGCCACAGCAGGCGCCAGCACCAGACGTATATGACGAAGATATCCCATTTTAGTGAGGTAGAACATGGACAAGAACAGCATTGGACTCAACATTGACGAGTCAATCATTAAAAGCGCAGTAGTTGAGACTACTAAAGCGGCAATTTTAGCAAGCATGAGCGATAACGGACTTGCAGAGCAGCTGGTACATGAGGTGCTAAGTATCAAGGTCGATAAGGACGGCAAGATAGCAACAAGCTCGTGGGGGCGCGAAAGCGGCATGACGTACCTCGAGTACATTGTTAAAAAAGCCATCCAAGATGAAGCAAAATCTGCACTTAAAGAAGCCCTCGAGGAAAATCGCTCCGCGCTTAAGGAAGCGATTAAGCGTGAACTTAAAAAGGACAGCACGCGCAATGAAATGCTAAATAATTTTATGAGCGAAATGATGAAAGCCATCTCGTATGGCTACCACACGACCGTAAATGTTCAATTTGAGGAGCAAAAATGACACCAAAAATCACACCTGAGCAATTACGCAGATGCGCGAATATGTATGACAATGAGCCGACATATAGTCTTATCTCCATCATGGAAGATATAGGGGCAGAAGTCAGATTAGACAGCGGATACGACCGTTTGACAAGCGCCATTCTTGAAGTCATCGCCGATAGCATTGATGAGCACTATGTCGATAAACATGAGACACTAGGCGGCAGGTACGCGGAGCTGCCAACCAGCAAAGACGGTGAGCAGATCCATATCGGCAATACGGTCTATGACAAAGAAGGCACAATCTACTATGTGCAGGGCATTTCTACAGGAAAGCTAAACCTATTCCTCTCAAAATTTGGTAAGGGGAAAGACTGTGCAAAGCCTTATCGCTCGCAAGATTTTACGAAGATAAAGCCTGACAGCTGGGAGCGCATTATCCAAGATGCCTTTATGACGGGCATGGATTTTATCGCCGAAGACGGCGAAGAGCTAATGCTCAAACATGGCTGCTCAAAAGATGAGCTCATCGCTCGCTGCCGCAAATTGGCAGGTGAGAGCAAGTGAGCGCCGCCCTTCTACCCGTTCTAGACGCCTGCTGCGGAGGTGAGAGCTTCTACTTCGCCCGTGGCCACGTGCTCACGGTTGACGCGCATCCGCGTGTGGACACGCTCTGCGACGGGAGGAAGTTCCGCTGCAAGCCACAAGTGGTCGCGGACTTCACCGACCTGCCGTTTCCTAGTGAGAGCTTTGCTCACGTGGTGTTCGACCCGCCCCACCTGCTGAGGGGCAAAGGCTGGCAAGCGGAGAAGTACGGGCTGTTGCCACATGACTGGGAGCCTTACCTCACGCGGGGATTCGCCGAGTGCTGGCGGGTGCTGGCGCCACTAGGAACCCTCGTGTTCAAGTGGAGCGACGTCCAGCTCCCTCTCTCGGAGGTACGCAGGACGTTCCCCGCAGATCCTCTGTATGGCAACCGCAGACCAAAGGCGAGCAAAACGTATTGGATTGTATTTGTAAAGGAGGACGGATGATTCCATATTTGACTTTTTGGCAGCGTATTTTGGCAAAACTGCTGTGGAGATATGAGCGCAAACACGGATGGGGCGCAGGGTTTGATGATGACATAGACGGTGCGGCATGGCTGCTGCTAGACCCTGAACATGCGAGCTTTTCGGCATCATACGGTCTTATGCGTGACTATCTGTATTTGCGCAAGGCAGGTGAGACGGATGAGTAATTCAATATCAGCAGAGCGCATAGCAGTAGCACGCAGACTGAGAGACAACGCGGATGATGGTGCCGAGTGGATTATCCCTTGGGCGGCATTTAACGATGCACAAGAGCATGACAATATCGCCCTCAATAACCGCCTTGCAGATCTTATCGACCCAACATGTGAGATTGAGCCTGCTGGGAAAGTTCCCAAAAAGGTAGCGGACAACCTTAACACATGGCTTTGTTCAGAGTGTGGCTCACCAATCTACAACGACATGATGCCAACATACTGCCCGTACTGTGGCGCGAGGGTGGTGAACGCAGATGAGTAAGCCTACAGATGTAGAGCGTAAAGAGATGGCAAGAAAGCTGAGAGATTACGCGGGCGAGAATGTCGAATGGATTGCACCGTGGGCTGTATTTCACGACTGGAACGGCGACAATTCCGTGCTTCTTACAAACCATCTTGCAGACCTTATCGACCCCGTGTGCGAGCTAGACCTTGATATCAGTATGGAGAACATCAAGTGCTCAGCCTGCAGCAAGGCCATCCCACACGGCACCAACCCACTCGAGATGAAATATTGCCCCAATTGCGGAGCTAGGGTGGTGAGCTGCAATGACTAGCCTTAAGCCCTGCCCCTTTTGCGGTGGCACCACACAGCGCGTAAAAAGCTCTGGTCGCTGGGGGTGGTTCGTATCGTGCTCATGCGCAGCTGTAGGGCCATCCGCTATAACCAAAGAACTTGCAATTGAGCGTTGGAATACGCGCACAGAACCGATGCAGCAAACACTTTTTGGCGAGAAAAAGGATTACCACCATGAAAATTAAATCAGCTTACAAGAAATTTGAGTGCAGCGGTGGTGTAGGAAAGCTGCAATTTGAAGTCACACCAACCGCAAAAGACGCAGGAGAGCTATCGCGCTTGCAGCTACTGAGCATGCCTGTTGAACTGAGCATCGAGCCCATTCAGGATGAATTGCCGTTTGAAGAGCAAGAAAACAAGGCGATGGAAGCGCAAAACTGCACCATTTATGAGCTACCAGGCACTCAAGTAGTGTCTATTACATCTGATGTTGTTGTACTCGATGGGGTGCCAAATCTTGACGCGGTAGCGCAACTTATCAGCAAGGTTTTAGGACATGCGGATTGCTATATCGATGCTTATTGCGATGATTACGGACTTACGCGCAAAGAATTTTTCGATATATGGCATGAAGTTCAAGCATTTCTTGAGCACAAAGCCCATGAGAACACGCCCGTAGCAGAGTAAAAGAGGACATCGTTATGCCAGTCTTAATTCAAGATGATATGTATGAAGCGGCTGCCATGATGACCAAGAAGCAGGGGAGCGAGTTCTTACTTGCTCTTCTGCACTATGGGTTCACAGGTGAGGAGCCTACAGGTAAATGCCCATGGTTGCCGACATTTATTGCATGTAAGAACCGTATTGATATGAGTAAGCGTGCTCGCGAGCGTGCACAAAACATGGCAAATGCTCGCTACTCCAAGCGTGAAGATACAGATAAACAGCCTGTTAATAAGCCAGCTGATGCACAAGCAGAATGCACAAGCAACATGCATGAGCAAGATGCACAAGCAGAATGCACAAGCAACATGCATGAGCAGCATCCTGAGATAGAGTATGAGTATGAGAATAATAAGAGTAAAAAGAAAGAAATAAAAAGAAAGAAAAAAGAGAATCCACCAACCGTTGAAGAGGTTGCTGCCTACGTCGCAGAGCACAACTTCACCCACGTTGACCCCGAAACGTTCGTTTCCTACTACGCCAGTCAGGGCTGGAAAAAAGCCAATGGACAGGCGCTTTCTGACTGGAAAATTGCCTGCTCAGGGTGGAATTCTCGCGCTAGAAACCGAGGAGAACCACAGGTGAAGGCGCGTGACACAGCATCCAGTCTAGGCGGCAAATATGCAGCCTATTCGGAGGAGGCGACGTCATGAGCACAATCGCAGCGGCACTTGCGAGAATTGCCAGCTCAAGCGCTAAAAAACTCCAATGGAATCTCTCACCAGATGGCAGCTGCGTTTTGATAGGAAGCAGGTTTTTCCCCATCGATGAAGCAGGCATTGACGCGTATATCGCCACTCATCAGGGTAAAAGCGTGAGCACGCAGGAAATCACCGATGCCGAAGCAGCTCAGCTAAAGCCCGCAGAAGTGCCGTTTGAGGTGCGCATGGCTCGTCTTGGTGTGCCAAGTTCCTACTGCAACGTGCCGTTTGTGAGCTGCTATCTCGATGCTTTGCAAGCTGGGCGCGGGCTTTGGCTCTGGGGCGCAGCAGGCGTTGGCAAGACATTCAAAGCCTGCTCTGTGCTTGCCTCTTGGATCTCATCTGGCGCAGGGAAAGCCGCATTTGCGACAGCCCCAGGCATGCTCCGTGAGCTGAGAGCAGCAATCGGCGAAGGCAGAGAAAGCGCAGTTGCGGGGCATTACGCGCTGATACCGCTTCTTGTGCTTGATGATTTGGGTCGAGCACTTCCGACCGAGCTTGCCATTACACAGCTGTTTGAGGTCATCAATGCCCGTTCAGCCTACGGGCTTCCTACCATCGTCACCTCACAGGAGAGTCCTAGTGACATGGCAAAAGCTCTCAGCAGTAGAGGCGACACAGAAGGCGCTGACGCAATAGTTTCGCGCCTTGTAGGCTCGTGTGAGGTCATCCACATGACAGGAGCCGACAGAAGGCTTGTAGCCAATCGCTAGGGCAGCTTATGTGAGGAGCAAAAATGACTGACCAAGAATTAAAAACTTTTAATCAGGGTTTTCTCTGTGCAGTGGTGAGCATCTATGACGAAGGCTTCTTCAAGACCAAAGACGATACCGCCAAGAACAACGCCCGAAACTTCTTAGAGTCCGTAGGAGGCTTCCATGGTCTAGGCGAATGCCTCAAATGCGAGCCTGATGTGTACGACGCGGAGAAGCTCGCGGAGATTTACGGTGTAGGTAATGACGCAAAAGAATAGCTCCCCACTTGGTGCAAATGCATCAAGTGCATCAAGTTTTTCAGCGAAGATAAAACGCTACGCACAGTGGTACTCAACAGAGCTAGATGCGCTCTGGAAACACCCAGAATGGACTGCGCAAGAACTGCATGAGATAATCCCGCGGCACTCTCCTACAGCCATCCGCTCAATGCGCAACCGTGTTGGACGCTATAACCCATACACGGTTCCACTTTGCCAGAAATGTGGTGAGCACCCCGTCGCGATTGGCGACAACTACGCAAAACGACGGGGGCTGTGCTCTCAATGCGCCGCAGATGAGCATGAGTGGGAAGAATCAAACGCGGACAGCCTACGCAAGCAACAGCAGAGGATTAGGCAAAGACGCTGTTTTCGCAAAAAAAGGAAGGGCAAATAACCGTGGAAATTATTTACAAAAAGCTAGATGAGCTAACGCCATACGCAAACAACCCTCGCAATAACGACGGTAAAGCCGTAGAGCAAGTAGCTGCCAGCATAGAAGAATTTGGTTTTAAGGTTCCGCTCGTAATTGACGAGGGGGGGTAATCGTAACTGGGCATACGCGCTATAAAGCAGCTCATCAACTCGGTATGACTGCTGTTCCCTGCATTGTTGCAAGTGACCTTACCCCAGAGCAGATAAAGGCGTTCAGGCTTGCGGACAACCGCGTTGCTGAGGCCGCTACGTGGGATGAGGAGCAACTAGCGATCGAGCTTAGTGAGCTTTTGGAAATGGGTTTTGATGGGCTAGAGCAGCTCGGGTTTGAGGAGTCAGACTTCTACGATGGGGCTGACGATAGTGAGATCGCAGAGGTTCCCATCCCAGAGGAGCCAGAACCAAGAGTAAAAGCTGGGGAACTATGGGCATTAGGAGAGCACAGGCTCCTCTGTGGAGATGCGACAAGTAGTGATGATGTTAAGCGCCTAATTGATGGCGAGTTAGCTGATGTGTGGCTTACAGATCCGCCTTATAACATTGATTATGAGGGTAAGACAGATGACAAACTTACCATTCAAAATGACAGTTTTAGTAGCGATGATGCGTTCGTTGCTTTTCTTAAGGATGCATTTACCTGCGCATTAAGTCAGACAAAGCTTGGAGCCGCCTTCTACATTTGGCACGCGAGCACGCAGGCTAAAAACTTCCTCGACGCAGCAAGCGCCGCAGGGATGACAATCAGGCAAGTTCTTATCTGGGCTAAGGATGTGTTTACTCTCGGGCGGCAAGATTACCAATGGAAGCATGAGCCATGTCTTTACGGCTGGAAAGATGGAGCGGCGCATTACTTTACTAGCAGCAGGTCAGAAGGAACTGTCTATGAAGACAACACAGCTGCCGATATCGAAAAAATGAGCAAGACCGAGCTAAAAGAGTTCATTCGTGGGATGCTCGAGCGGGAGATTCCATCAACTGTAATTCACGAGAAAAAGCCCATGAGGAGCGGGCTGCACCCCACCATGAAGCCAATTCGCCTTATGGCTTACCAAATTCGCAACTCCTCGAAGCCAGGCTGGACAATCTTAGACACATTCGGAGGCTCTGGCTCAACGCTTATAGCGTGCGAGCAGACTAATCGCAGGTGCCTAACGATGGAGTTAGATCCTCACTATTGCGACGTCATTATCCAGCGCTGGGAAGAATTTACAGGCAAGCAGGCAGTTAGGATTGATTAATGTTTGAAAAGGTAAATCCATCGCACCCCGACAAAATCGCAGATAGAATAGCAGGCGCAATGGTTGACGCAGCATATTCTGAAAGCAAGAATCCGCGCATCGCTTGTGAAGTACTTACGGGGCACGGTCGCACGCTCGTTATTTGCGAGACGTCGGTGTCGCTGAAAGGATACGTCTTAGAGATTGTCCACAGAATCGCAGGCGAGACGCAAGTAAGCTACGTAGAGCGCCCACAGAACAGCATTCTTGCAGCAAATCAGCGCGAGCAGATGCGCTGCGGCGATAACGGCATATTCTGTGGCATGCCGATTACAGCAGAGCAGCGTCGGCTCTCAAGTATCGCCAGAAGGATCTACTCGCGTTACCCGACGGACGGGAAATGTGTAATCCACGGAGGAGACATTACGATTTGTCAAAGCTGCGCGACTGAGGACGGGATTAAAGATTGCCTACGGGCTACTGATAAGCCTTCAAAGATTAACCCTCTCGGAAAATGGAAAGGCGGCCTCAACGTCGATGCAGGAGCCACTAATCGCAAGCTCGGAAGCGACATGGGCGACGCAGTTACAGGTGGTGGCCTTCACGGCAAAGACCTATCCAAAGCGGATGTGAGCGTCAATATTTGGGCGCACGTCATGGCACAAGAGCTGCATCTTCCTCTCGAGGTTGCATGCTCAATCGGAGATACAAAAATCGGCAACACGCCATATGCAGAAGTAGTCGAGATCGCCCGCGATTACATCATCGGAGCTGGTGGATTTGAGAGATTTGCCGAATGGGGTCTTATCTAAAATCGCGGTGAGCCGCCACTCTGGATAGCTTTGCCTTTTGAGTTAGCGAGCGGCGATACTTCCTCTCATGGAAAAGAAGACGCGCGGCACAAAAAACTTAAAGCCTCAGAGCATGCGAACAAAAGATGAACAGAGGCGCATAGCAACGATGGGCGGCATTGCTAGCGGTGCCGCTCGTCGTCGCCGCCGTGACATGGCAGCTCTTGCTTCTTCCATGCTCGACGCTCGCCTGCAAGGCGCATCAGAAGCAAAGATAAAAGCAATGTTTCCAGCTCTCGATGATGAAGACGTAAGCTATGCAGCTGCTATCGTCTCGGGGCAAGTTAATGCAGCCATCAAAGGCAACCCCCGCTCATTTGAGCTGCTCAAAGCCCTAGACGATGAAGCCAAAGCACGGGAGAGCAAAGAAGGCAAGCCCTGCGAACACGACTTTGTTCGCCTTACTGGGTGCAAGTTCTGGGACGTTCACTACCACGTTTTACGAGAAGACGAACACGAATTCTGGCTTCCAGGAGGACGCGCATCAGGTAAGTCTACGCACGTAGCCCTCGAGATAATAAGCGGCATGATGGAGCACCCAGACCGCTCAGCTTATGTTTTCATGAAAGTCGGCGCCGATATGGAAGGCAGCGCCTACGAGCAAATAAGAGACGCAGTTACCACGTTTGGCTGTGCCGAAGAGTGGGAGTTCCGCAAGGCTCCGCTCCGCGCTATTCGCAAAGAGACAGGACAAATAATCCGCTTCAAAGGCTGCGATGACCCGCGCAAGACCAAATCCATGAAGGCCCCAGCAGGACAATACTACGCCTACGTCTGGTTCGAAGAAGTAGACATGTTCGACGGTCTCGCCGAGCTACGCACCGTTATGCAATCCGTCACCCGTGGCGGCGGTGCCGATGCCCAATTCTTCCGCTTCTACACCTTCAACCCGCCGCGCATGGCTGAAAGCTGGGTAAACCGCGTCTGCCAGCGTCGCGAAGATGCAGGGAAACGCGTATGGCGCTCCACCATCTACGATCTCCCGCCCGAGTGGGTAGCAGGTCGTATGCTCGACGATGCAGAAGACCTCCGCCAAACCGATGAAATGGCATGGCGACACGAGTACAAAGGAGAAAGCGTCGGTATCGGCGGTCTTGTCTTTGACCGCGTAGAGTTCCGCGAAATCACCGACGAAGAAATATCCAGCTTCGATAGACAGCTAGCAGGCCAAGACTTCGGCTGGTATCCCGACCCATGGGCGCTCACCCTCTCAGAATGGCAAGCAGGCGCGAGGACGCTACTCACCTTCCGCGAAGACGGCGGCAACAAGCTCACACCCGACCGCCAAGCCGAGCGCATCCACAAGGCTCTCACATGGCGCGAGGGTGATGCCAAACGAGGCATTTATCATCACCTACCCGTTGAGTCAGATAGCGCAGACCCAACCGTAATAGCGCAGCAGCGCGATAGCGGTATCAATGCTCGTCCAGCAGATAAAGGAGGGCGCCGTATGGCCTCCTATCGCTGGCTCGCATCCATCAAATGGATTATCGACCCTAAACGCTGCCCCAACCTCGCGCGAGAAGTCCGCACAAAGCAGTACCGCATGCTCCGCGACGGACGCTTTGTCGAAGAAATCCCCGACGGTGACGACCACTGGATAGACGCTACCCGCTACGCAGTAATGCCCATCGTGAAGCGCCGCTCAGCATATCGAGGTAAAGACCTCGATTAGAAAGGCTGAGCTGTGGCACAAGATGAATTCTCAATCCCTGCCGTTATCACAAACACGCTAAAAGACATGGGCTACATCCCCGATACCTCTATGCAAACGAAAATAGCCGAATGGTGGAGCTGGTATAGCTCAACCGCAGAGTTCTACAGCGGAAACGAAGTAATCCCAGGTGCCCGTGGGCAGCGCATCCGCATCAGCCGTCATCGGCTCACAATGCGCATGGCTCGCCGCGTTTGCAAAGAATGGGCAAGCCTGCTCATGGGAGAAGGCTTTAGCATCTCATGCCCAGATGATGAGGCAGCAAACGCCGCCCTAAGCGCATGGGAAGCCGAAACAGCTTTTGACCTGCTCGGAGAGGGACTGGTAGAGCGGACATTCGGCCTCGGTACAGGCGCTTGGGCGCTCTGGATAGCCGAAGACGAAGACGGTACTCGCAAGATTCGTGCTCGTACCTATGACGCTAGGGCAATTCTTCCACTCTCATGGGACATAGACGATTGCAGCGAGTGCGCTTTTGTGACCCGCGTTAACGCCCGCGGCAAAGAGCTAACCCAGCTACAGGCGCATGTGATAGGCGATGATGGCACCTACCACATCGTGACACACATCTTCGACGTCAAAAGCGATAAAGAAGTAACGCTTGACGGCATCATCACTGATTACAACACAGGCGTATCGGTGCCTACATTTGCCCTCATACGTCCCGCTATCGAGAACATTCATGCCGATATCTCAGCAATGGGCACTTCCATATTCGACGATGCCATCGGCGCAATTCAGCTGGTAGATAACGCCTTCGACAGCATCAGCCGCGAGATTGACGCAACTAAAACAAAAGTCTTCATGAGCGATGCCTTACTCGATGTGGTGGACGAGCAGGGAGAGCGTATCACGCGCCCCATGAGCTTTGACGATACGGTCATCCGCTCAGTTGCAGGCAGCGGCACAGATGACATGATTCAAGTGTTCTCTCCCAGTATTCGCATCGATGCCTTGAGGCAAGCCCTTGACACCTCTCTAGAAGTGTTAGGTGATCTTACAGGATTCGGCCAGCAGTACTTCCGCCTAACGCCTCAAGGAGGACTCAAGACCGCCACCGAGGTCGCAAGCGATAACGCCGCTCTCATGCGCAACATGCGACGGCACGAAATCATCTTGCGTGGAGCAGCAGAGCGTATCTGTACAGCAGTGCTTGCGCTGATGGGCTTTAATACCAAAGTAGCCGCCACCTTTGATGATTCCATCATCACCGACACCGTACAAGAGCGCACGATGGCGCTCTCCGAGGTTGGCGCAGGCGTTATGCCGCGCTGGCTTTATGCTGTGAAATACCTCGGCATGAGCGAGGATGAAGCCCGCACCATTACGGGAGAGGCACAAGACGCACAATCGCAGCCGCTAGGTACGATGCTGTAATGCTCACCCCAGAGCAGATAGAGCAGTTAGGGGAGAGCCTGCACAAGGTCGTAGGCGATGTAGAGCGAGGCATCATGCAGATGCTCATCGCTCAAGCAAAAGCTTGCATCGAGCGTGGCGACGACTTCCCAAAAATGCTCAAGGATGCCGCCGCCCTCGATAAGGATATCGCCCGCATCCTTGCCGAGCACAAACGAGCCTTAGAATCTGCCGCCACGCAAGAAGTAGTGCACGCTCTTGCTACAAGTGACGATTACGACCTCAAGCGCGTGAAAAAAGACCTTTACGACCTTCCAAAGCCCATCCGTCAAAAGCTACACACATCATCAGCTTATGTTATGGCAGGCGTCCTAGAGACACTTAGGCGCGATAACCTCGCAATGGCACAGGGCGCAAAGGCGGATTACCTCGACGTGCTAAGCCGTCATGTAACGTTTGTAGCATCAGGAGCCGAAGGCACCAGAGACGCGGTAAAGCGTGCTACTCGCGAGATGGCAGATCGTGGGATTCGTACTGTCACTTACGACAGCAAAGGACGCCAGCGCAAAGACAAAGCAGATGTCGCCATCCGCCGCCACCTTCGCACCCAGATAACGCAGGCGACTTGTAAGCGCACCATGGATATTTGTGATGGTGCAGGCTGCAAGTTTGTAGAGGTCAGCTCTCACACGGGCGCTCGCCCCTCACACGCCGATTGGCAAGGGAAAATCTACAGCCTTACAGGCGCTACCGTGATTGATGGCGAAGAAATAGCTGACTTCTACGAAGCTACAGGATACGAAGGCAAAACAGGCACACACGCGAGCCTCGCAGACAGACTGGGAGGCATAAACTGCCGTCACTCTTTCGCACCCTGGGTGCCAGGCATGGGTCATTCCTACAGCACAACTCCCGACGAAGATGCAGGCTGGAATCGCGAGGAAGTCTACAAAGACACGCAGAAACAACGAGCACTAGAAGCCGATATACGCAAGAACAAACGCATTGCCGCAAACAAAGAAGCGACCGAGCTTGAGAAGGCAGAAGCCAAGGCAAAAATCTGGAATGACCAGAAAAAACTCCGTGAACTTGTCTCTTCCAAACCATGGCTTCGCCGTGATGCCAGCCGTGAAAAAGCGCCAGAGCTGGATGTACAGCCAAGAGGAGCGCGGCGCAAGTCATCCATGAAGGCATGGGAAGGTGAAGATTTTGGTGGCACCTTTGGCGGAAGAACAGTGCAGGCACGCCGTGATTATGCGAAATGCAATGGTGCGACCCCAGAAGAACGCGCAGAAGCCAAACTTGCACTATTCAACGAAAGAAACTCAGCAGGAATAACGAAAGGCTCAAACCTTAACGGTATCGCAGAGAAGAAGCAAATAGCACTGCTCTCTGGTCTTGAGCTTGCGATGAAAGATATGCGTCTCAACCCAGCAGCGCTCAGATACATTAGCGCCGAGACCCTCGACGGAGAGGTTGCACACCTTGGGCGTCGAGGCAATTCATTCTTACTCAAGATTGATAAAAAACAAGCCCGTAGATTAGATGCAGACCAGATAGAACAGGTTGCCTACCACGAGATAGGACACATGGCAGCGCAACGCCTACTCTCAGAGAAAGAATGGGAAAGTGAGGTGGACAACCTCATTGCATATCGTAATGGTGAGCGCTATCTACCGCAGACAAAAGCAAGCAGAGCCGTATTAAATGAGCTGGTAAAAGCCAAGATTCCAGCAAGATATTCATCTGAGGATGCTAAAATAAGGTTTAGCGATGAAGCATCTGAAGAAGTATCTACGCTAAGAGATTTTTCAGAATACGCATTTGATGGAGCAGAATCTGGCATGCAAGACGATGAGCTTATCGCCGAAGGATTGAGGTATTACGGAGTACATGGCCCAGATAACAACGTAATCGCAGATGCTATTTACGATGCAATCATAGGGGGCGAGCATGACCGCTAGAGATATTAACGGTATCTGTAAGAAGCTAGGAATAAAACGCTCTGTTTTGATGGGCGCTGGGCGCAAGCTAGATGCCGCTGCAAGCGAACATTTTGATGAACTTCCAGAATGGAGTTCTTACGCACACGCACAAGAGATTCTTTCTGCCGATGAAATGCGTGCGCTTGCGCTCTATTATCCGCGGCTACAAGTAGCATACCCCGAGACATTTGGGAGCTTTACCTCTTAACCTTTTCGCGTGAGCTACCTTTTAACCTCCCTTCTAGTTGCTGAGATAGGCTCAGCACACAAGAGGGAGGTTTATTTATGCTGGATGACCCCACCAAGGGCGAGGAGACCACCAAAGACCCCGAGGGCGGCGAGGTTAACACCAACGACCCGCAAACTGGAGATGCAGCAGCAGGAACCGAGCAACCCACAGGCGAGGACACACAGTCCAAAGACCCCAGCGGTAGCTCCACGGTAAACCGCAGCAAGTACGACGCTGATATCCGCCGCCGCGACAAAACCATCGCAGAGCTTAAAAAGCAGCTCGCAGAGCTTACTGAAAGCAAAGCAGCATCAGGCGATGAAACCGCCAAGCTCCGTGCAGACTTCGAAGCCTACAAGGCACAAACCACGCAGGAAAAACTTGAGCTTAAGCTTTCCGCTGCAGGTTGCGTGAACACCAAGGCTGCAATGGCACTTCTTGACGATTACGACGGCGATGTGAGTAAGCTCGCTGCCGATTGCCCCTACCTCTTCAAGACCGAAAAGAAAGGCGGCTCGACAGGCCTTAAGCCTACAGGAGCTGCCAGCGCCGCTAGTGCTCTCGATACACGCATTCGAGAGTCGGCAGGCCTTAAAGCAAAGGAGTAATGCATTATGCCCGCATCCCCCAACACTATCTCCAAGTTTCCCGAGAGCTTTGCCACCGCTATCGATGAAGTTCTTGCTGGTGCTACTTACGCCAACAAGTACGCCGTGCAAGGCGCCGAGTTCGTCTCTGGCCGTACCGTAAATGTTCCCGAAATCAGCTTTGGATCACTTACCAAGCCAGACGATTACGACCGTTTCGCTACCGAGCATGGCGCAACGCTTACCTACACTCCCTACAAGCTTGCTAATGACAAGCAGATGCAGTTCTACGTTGACGCCGTTGAGGATGCAGATACCGCAGCCATCCTCACCACGCAAGAGGTTGCCCAGTTTGAGCGTACTATCTTCGCACCCGCCATCGATACCGACTTCTTCGCAGAAGCCGTCAAGCAGGCAGGGGCAAGCAAAGTCGAAGCAAGCATCACCGACGTGAAGGCATCCATCCGCGCAATGCGCTCAGCATTCACCGAGAAGGGTCTCGCAGGTGGTGATCTTTACTGCACCTCCGACGTAGTGGCAGCGCTTGAGAACGCCGTGAACCGCGAGTTCGCAGGCGAGAGCGCTGTTACCGATATGGTCGGCAACTACGATGGCTTTAACATCTACGAAGTGCCCGCAGCTCTTCTTGGCAACAACGTTAACTTCCTCGGCATCAGCGGCGGAACGAACACCATCCGCTACATCACCAAACGAGCCGTGACCTACACGTTCGCTCCTGGCACCCATACCAAAGGCGACGGCTGGCTCACACAGCTCCGCTGGGTCTACGGCACCGTGGTTTATAAGAACAAGAAGCCAGGAATCTACCTTTCTAAGAAGGCGTAACAATGGCATGGCCTGAGCTGACATACTCTCGTTACCAACAGCTCGGTGGCACGGCTGACGAGCAGACATTTACCGCCTGCTTAAAGCCGTGCTCTGCCGCCGTTAAAGCTATCTGCCACCCCAACGAGCCAAAATCATGGCAGCAGGAAGCGGCAGAGCAAGCCATTACAGCTGCCATTGATTACGACACCGCTACAGGCGCAAGTCATGGTGCAGAAGGCGGCGGCTCTGTACGTATCGGAGACTTTTCTCTAGGAGCAGTGCCAGATACCGCAGCATGGAAGACAGGCATTAAATCCGCTATCGCCGATACACTTGTAGGCACAGGGCTACTTTGTCAGGTGATGTACTGATGTTGCCGCAGATTCCGCCCTATCTCCTGCAAGACACCATCACGGTAGAGGAGCCAGACACAACCGCCGAGTTTGGCGCCTCCTACAAGCAGCCGTACACCATCACAGACGTATATGTAATGTGGCAGGAGGCGGCGGCTGGCGTATCGTGGGCAGAAGGCAAACAGCCATCGACAACGGTATTTATCGATGCCAAGCACAGCAACCCCGCTAAGTGCCCCGCACTAAAAAGTCGCATCACGCTTACACGCAACGGGGCGACTCGCTCTGGCATCGTGCAAGGCATCAAAGAGTTTGCCCCCATGGGAGCGCTCCATCACTGGGAGGTGACGCTAGGATAATGGGCAAGACAATTTCATTCTCAATGGATTCAGATCTAAAGGGCTTGCAGCGCAAATTCAGCACCCAGCGTCTCCGCAACATAAACCGTGCGCTTACCCAGCGCGTAGCCTTTGATTCAAACCGCTACGTCAAAGTAGACACAGGCGACCTCAAGAACAGCGCCCAGCTCGCAAGCGACCAAGAGGCGACATGGAACACCCCGTATGCAAGATACGCATACTACACAGGCACGCCAAATCGCAGCATTAACCCGCTTGCGTCTCTTAAGTGGTTCGAAGCAGCCAAAGCCAAACGTGCAAAGCAGTGGGCCGAGCTAGTAAAGGGGCTGGTGCTTGGTGGCTAAAGAGCTAGACATCCTACGCAAGTGTAAAGCTGTGCTGGAAGGCGCTGGATACCCCGCCGTGAAGCTCCGTCCACTCAACGCTGGCGAGGAAGGGGTGGCAATCCGCCTTTTGCCCGCCATTACCCAGCGCACCTACATGGACGGCACCGAGGACATAGAGCAACAGATAGACGTGTTTGCACGTATGCAAGACGAGGGCGCGGCAATTACACTATCGAGTGACGCAGCATCCCGAATTGCGGTGTCTGGGGCGCTCTCTGGTGCGTCCTACGTAGTCACTGACGCACGCGTGTCAGCGGGTGCCACCGAAGCCGAGCAACCCGAGAACGGCCTACACGGCTACTCCGCCACCGTGACAATTTGTTATACAGACACACCATCAGACTTTAGTTAGGAGACCGAATGAGCACTACCGACCTCGGCTTCGCGCCGAACTACACAAACCTATTCTTACTCAACCTCACCCCATCCGCTGCAACCCCAACATGGGGTTATATCGGCCCTGGCATCTCAAGCATTGAAGCAGACGACGATGAAGAAACCAGTGATGACAGCTACTATGACGGAGGCGGTGTCGCTTCCAACGACGTGACCAGCATCAAAGCTGGTTATAAATTCGACGGCAATCGCAAGTATGGCGACCCCGTACAAGATTACGTCGCAGGCTTGCGCTACGAAACAGGTTCAGCACGTATCGCCCACCTACGCCACATCGCACCAAATGGCGAAATCGAAGAGGGCGAAGTAACCATCCAAGACATTACCGCAGGCGGCGGTGACGCCAACGACAAAGGCGCATTTAGCTTCTCCGCCTATTTCAACGGACGCCCAGAATTTACCGAAGGAGATAAGACTCAGTTCCCCGATAAGATCACAGCCCAAGCCGTAACTGTCCAGACTGGAAAGACCGCAAACGCCTCGCTTACCGTAACCCCCGAGGCAGCATCGGGCGCATGTGTCTACGCCATCGAAGATGACGCTATCGCAACCGTTGACCAAAGCGGTGTCGTGACAGGCGTCAAGCAGGGCAAGACCAAGCTTTCCATCAAATGCGTGGCCAAGCCAAGCATCCGCACTGTTGTAGATGTAACCGTTTCTTAAGCGCTATCGGCGTGACAGATAGAACACTATTGGGCACAGCTTCGGCAGTGCCCAATTTTTTGTTAGGAGACAAAATGACCCAAACGACAGCGCTGAAATCCCTGCTTGTAAATCCATTTATTGAAATCGTCTTCGATGAAAATCATAGATGGCAAATCCCCGCCACTCGTAGCGCCTGTAAGCAGATGGTGGCCAAATGGGAGCCGCTAAAAGCTCAAATTGAAGCCATGACAGGTGAAAACCCACACGAGCAATTAGACGCCGTAAAATCGGGTCTACAGCTGCTCTGTGGCACACAAATAGGCGATGAAATCATCGCTTTGTGCTTATGCAGCCTGACTAAAGACGGCGAAGTGCCCGAAGAAGAGGTTGTGTACTATCTCATCCCAGTTTTAGAGCACATCGCGAGTCTTTGGGTCAAACAGCTTGACGCTATGGGCGCCAAGACCCAGGAACGTGCAAATCATTACTTAGGTCTGACAGACAATGCCATCTAACACATGGCACATCCACGAAATCCTCGGGCGCCGTCTGCGTGTGCATGACACCCTCTCGAACTTTCAACTCATCCTTGAGCTGTTCCAAGATGACTACTTCGACAACGAAGAGCGAGCAGAGGTACTTCTTACCATGCTCTACCCTAACCCTCAAGGTTTCATTGAAGCCTACAGAGACGAGGCCAAAGAAGCACTCAGCGAAACGCTTTGGGATTGCTTCGGCATTGATATCGATGGCACCCGTCCCCACGAGGATGCAGCTCTCGATTTTGACGAAGACAAAGCGAAAATCACCGCTACTATACGCGCCGCCTATGGCCTGTCATATGACGAGCTGCTAAACCTCCCCTACACCGAAGCTATGACCCTGCTCATGCTCGCACCTGAAGAAACCCCCATGGGTCAAGCTCTCAAATACCGCCTCGGGAAACCGCCGACAGGTAAGCACATAACCCGCGAAGAACGCTGTGCATGGGAAGAAGGCAGGCGCTTCTACAGGCTTAAAGGCACACCAAATAATCACCACACAAAAGACCAAGTTCAGCAAGAAAACGATGTCGCTACCCGAGCATTTGAAGAGAGGAAAAGGAGGCTAAACCGTGGCTGACGGACAAATAACAATCAAAGCAATTCTCGATGATCAAGGAGTCTTGCAAGGCTTCGAGGCAATCGAGCAAGGTGCTGAGAAGGCTGCATCAAAAGTTGGCAGCGGCGGAAAGTTTAGTGCAACAGCATTCGCTGCAGCCAGTAAAGCCCTAGATATTGTTGTGGATAAGGTCGGCTCGCTCACAGGCGAAATGATAGCGGCATCAGATGGTGCCCAGAAATTTGCGTCAACTCTCGAATTTGCAGGCCTAGATACCAGCACAATTGACAGGCTTACAAAAAGCACCCAAGAATACGCAGATAAAACCGTCTACGACCTAAACGACATCCGCAGCGTTACTGCTCAGCTCGCCAGCAATGGCGTTAAAAACTTTGACTCACTCGCAGAGGCCGCAGGCAATCTTAACGCCGTTGCAGGCGGCAATAAAGACACTTTCAAAAGTGTCGGCCTAGTAATGACCCAAACAGCAGGCGTAGGCAAACTCACAACGGAAAACTTCCGTCAGCTTTCCGACGCAATCCCTGGCGCATCTGGCCAGCTCAAGCAAGCACTACAAGACGCAGGCGCCTTTTCTGGCTCATGGGAAGACGCCATGCGAAACGGTGAAATTTCCTCAGATGAATTTTTCGCAGCCGTCCAAAAACTTGGCATGACTGACGTTGCTAAAGAGGCTGCAACCTCTACCGCCACCATCGAGGGCGCCATGGGCAACCTTGAAGCCTCCGTTGTAGGCGTAGGCGCACAGGTACTCGATGCGATAAAGCCAGCCATCACAGGAGCAATGGATGTGCTCTCAGACGGAATCAGCAGCATCCCAGAACTCCTCAAACCCGTATCCGATGCGTTCGCTTCCGTTGACCTCTCAGGGCTTCGATCAGCCTTTGATAATCTCGCAGGCGCAGCAGCAAAAGCATTCAAGCCATTCGCTAAAAACCTACCAAGCCTGCAATCCGTATCAGACGTACTCGGAGGAGCGCTACAAACCGCTGTCGATGCACTCGCAGGCGTACTTAATTTCATGGCCGACAACGCAGACGTTATCAGTTCGGTAGCGGTAGGTCTTGGAGCAGTAGCCGCAGCAATGGCAGGCATGCAAGCCGCCTCAGCCGCAGCAACCGCTATCGGCGCTATTGTCACAGGCGTACAAACTCTTTTCGCCGCCATGGCGGGAATCCAGTCTATTCAAGGCTTCGGGGCTGTCCTAGTAAGTCTCGCAGGTGGGCTTGCGCCAGTCGCCATCGCTATCGCAGCCGTAGCCGCAGGTCTTGTGTGGTTCTTCACCCAAACCGAAATGGGAAAACAAATCTGGCAAGGCTTCACAAGCCTCCTCGGCTCTGCCATCCAGGGAGCTGCAGGAATCATCTCAGCAGCTTGGGGCGCAATAACCAGCACAGTCAGTGGGGCTGTTGGTGCTGTCTCAGGCTTCGTCTCAGGCGCATGGAAGGGCATACAGTCTCTTACCTCCAGCGTTTGGAATGCTATCCGCAGTACTACTTCTGGCGTTTGGAACGGCATTAGAAGCACAGTAAGCAACGTCGTAAACGGCATTAGAAGCACGGTAAACAACGTCTGGAATGGCATCAAATCCACAACTAGCAGCATCTGGAATGGCATCAAATCAGGAATTACAGGCGCCATCAACGGAGCCAAATCAGTCGTTCAGAATGCCATTAACACAATCAAAGGCGTAATGAATTTCAAATGGTCGCTTCCCAAGCTCAAGCTACCACACGTCACCATAAAGGGCGGCTTTAGCCTTATCCCTCCCAGCGCACCCAGCTTTGACATTAGCTGGTATGCAAAAGGTGGCGTTTTTAACTCACCGAGCGTAATCGGCATCGGCGAAGGAAGGGACAAAGAAGCGGCCCTCCCACTCAATAAAAAAGTATTCAGCGCTATCGGTGCAGGAATTTCACGTTCAAGCGGGCAAAACGGTAACGCAGTAGTCAACCAAACAATCAATCAATACATCACGACCATAGACCGTGATGAATACGTCATCGCCGCGATTCTTAATCGCAACGCGATGGCACTGGCAGGGGTGAGATAATGGCAGCTAAAGTATGGTTCTACGCCCACGGTGAGGAACTTTATATCCCCGCTGATAAGCCGCGAGACAATCACATGGCAATCTATAACGGAGGCATTAAAGGGTGGTGGGGAACTCCAGATCTCAAAGTTGAGATGACCAAGCGAGAGACAGGTGATGGTGACTTCCCAATTAGCGATGCAGCCGTGCTCTACGCATCGCGCATTGTAACGCTCGACATTCTTGTCAAAGCACCAACGCGCCAAGAATACCGAGCAGCCCTAGAAAAGCTTAATCGCCTATCCCATACCGAGGCAGTTCTCAGAGTCGCTGATGCCCAATCAGACACTTATGCCACAGGACACATCCGCATCACCGCTGATGATGAACAACTCACATCCAATAGATGCCATGTGACGGTGAGCGCTACATGTGCAGACCCGCGCCGCCGCTCGTGGGCCGCGCATTCAGGCGTAATGATTCCAGCTCTAGCAAGCCAAGGAGGACTGATATTTAACGCCGCAGGCATTCTCAAAACGTCGCCTATAAGCTTTTCTGGCATCAGCACAACACAAAACGTTTGCACGCTCACCAACAGCGGTACAAGTGAGTC
Organism: uncultured Olegusella sp.; assembly: GCF_947253395.1. GTDB lineage: Bacteria > Actinomycetota > Coriobacteriia > Coriobacteriales > Atopobiaceae > Olegusella. The sequence continues at coordinate 4,195 of NZ_CAMXYY010000010.1, read as the reverse complement.
ATATCCCGTCATCCGTGCATCAGGCAACCTGCCCGAAGGATTTACCATCACCGACGTAGGAACAGGCAGACAGCTTTCCTATAGCCATCCCGTGGCGTGGGCACCCGTTGTGCTTGATTGCCTAAGCCGCACAGCAAACATCAATGGCGTGGATGTAACCCGCTCTCTCACGCACCGAGAATGGCCTACCATCCCCGCTGGTGGCTCTATCACGCTCGCCCTGAGCGCAAGCGGGGAAGGCCACGTGAGCGCCGAGTGCCGAGATACTTACATATAGCGTGAGCGTCCGTTCATCCTCCTAAGAAGCATAAGTCAACGAAGGGTGAGACATGGGCACTACAGCATTTCCGATTAGACAGACGTGGGACGGAGTAGGAACGACAGATACCGCCCTCCGTCAAATTGTGGCGGCACTTTATCCAAACAAAGGCATCATCAGCGGCCTCAAAGTTATAGGTACTAATTCACTCGCCTACAATGTTTTGGCGGGCGTTGCCGTCTGCTCTAAAGGCACATCAGATGGCAACACGCTTGCCTATAGCGAGGGCGGAAGCCTTACCGTGGCCGCAAATGACACGGATAATCCGCGTATAGATACGCTCTGGATTACCTCCCATGACGCTACTCAAGGCGATTCAGACAACCTTGTAACGCTAGGCGTAACGCAAGGAACCGCAGAAGCCATACCAACAGAGCCACAAATCCCAACATACGCAACGAAAATCGTCTCTATGCTCATGCCCGCAGGCGCCGTCACCACCGCCAGCGCCACGCAAAATGGCACCGCTGATTATGCCATCCCATACGGCGCGAGCCTTGGCGTGCTGCACTCCTACCAAGACACCACCAATGGCAATCAAAAACCATACAACTGGAAACTTCAAAACGCAGCCACCATATCACTGCCAACTGACCGCATTCTGCACCTCCGCTATTCCCGTAGCGTAAGCGCTAGAAAAGAAACTTCTGAATACGTCGCCTTCCTCGTGGACGGAGAAATCGTTGCATCAGGCGAATTGACCATCGGCCAGTTCTGGGCAGTCCGCATGTTCGATGCCTATGTGACAGTACCAGCAGGTACTCACTCCATAGCAGTAAAAGACAAGCTGAGAGGAGATGCCCAGTTCAACTACAGGGTCGCAGCCAACGAAAACGGCATGAATTTCCTCGGCATGCAATTCCAAATCATCGACGCTGGGGTCGTCAGATAATATGTGGCGCTGCTATCTTTTCGACACAATGACAGGCATTATCGGAGCCCCCATTGAGCTTCCTAGCTTTTCATGGACGGCCGACATCAACTCATCAACTCTCAGCACAACTAGAGACACGAGACCAGGCCAATTAGAGGCATCTAACCTCAAAGTCCCATGGGATGCCATTCCAGGAAGGACACAGGCAGCAAAAGCCAAAGAAGTAGCTTCTCTTCGCCGTTCCATCCTTGTCTGCTGGCATGGTCTAGACGATGTAGAACGCCCTATCCTCGCAGGGGCCATTGGCGCACGTACCGACACCATGAATGACACATCATTCTCACTGCTCAGCCCCTACGCGATGCTCACATCGCGCTTCCTCGTCAAAGACGGCACCTTTGGCAAGAACGCCCACAGAGGAACATCTTCTGCATACGCATGGAAAGGCTGTTCTCGTCGTGCTATTGCTTGCGGCGTAATTCAAGCATGCACAGGAGATAAGCTCGGCGGCGCCCTGCCCATAGATTTACCCTATCTCGGCGAAAAAGGCATTCATGAGCGCAATTACAAAGGCTCCGCAGTCATGAGCTGCAAAAAAATTCTAGAAAATCTTGCCTCCGACAACGGCGCTCCAGACATGCAAATTCGCCCATATCTCATAGATGCCTCGCACATGCGCTACCGCTTTATCGCAGGAAGCGACAGTGAACCACATCTCCCACAACGCGGCCTTATAAAAACACTCTCGTGCTTCCGTGGTGGCGGGACTCTGCAAAACATTTCCGTAGCACACGCCGCGCCTATCGAGCGCGTTTACCAAACAGGAGAAGGGCAAGACGAAGCGATGATATGCGCCATGGCAGAAGACAAAACGCTAATCACGCAGCGCGACCCGTGGCCACTAGCCGAGGCAAGCTATCAAAACCAGCAGTTACCAAAGCATTTAGCCCTAAGCAGTGCCACGGCACGCCTTAACGCATCAAAGCGTCCCGCATTGCAGCTTACAGGCGAAATCAATGCACAAGACCCATACGCGCCAGAGCTCGGAACATTTTGGTGTGGCGAGCAGTTCGACATCGACATCGCCGACTTTCCAAGTATCCCCGACGGCATCTATCGCATGCGCCTCATGGAGATGCGTGGCACCGAGTCATCCTCAATCAAGCTCACTTTCGACGTAATGCAAGATCCTATTTGGTGACCAAAGGAGCAAAATGCTACACCGCAAGATTAACAACAGCCCGCTAGAAGTATTAGCCCATATGGCAACAGAAAGCGACGACGCCACGACAGAGCAAGCAAATGCACTAAGCGGTTCAATTTCAATCGACAACCCAGATGGAACCCGTACCGTAATCGGCGCAGCAGCAGGCACCGACGCAGCAGGAGTTTCTCGAGGCATCGCCCCATTTGTCGGCGATACGACCCCGCCAGGAAAGCCAACAGGTATCGACGTAGTTTCATCTGTAGGAACTATTTCCGTTGGGTGGAACGGGACTTTAGAAGGCGGTATCCCCGCTGACTTTGACCACGTGGAAGTTCGCGCCAATGGAAATGTAGTAGGGTCATTCTCCGCTGCTGGAATAATTTCTATCCCAGGCTTGCCCGCGGGTTCTCAAGCAGAGATTACTCTTGTCGCCTATGACAACGCACATGCAGAGGACGGCACGCCCGCGCCGAACGCCAGCGAGCCTAGCGACCCCATCACTGTCACCGTAGACAACTTACTCGAGACAATGCAACAGGCGCAAGCTCAGCTTGATGCCATGAGACAGCAAGCCGAAGAGCAAGCACAGGCAGTACAAGGCCTACAATCCGCAGTACAATCTCATTACTCAGAGCAGAGCGAGCTTGCATCTCTGGTAAGCGACCACACAACAAGCATCAATCAAACAGCAGCGCAGCTGCAACAAGTGGCCACAAAGACAGAGCAGATAGACGGCCTATCTCAACGAGTCGAAAACGCCGAAAGCACCATCACGCAAACAGCAGAATCACTAGAGGCCAAAGTTAGCAAAGGCACATCAGGAGTCAGCTCTCTCGGCACCATCGCGCGGCTTACTGCAAACGGACTTGATATAGGCAGCACATTAGAGCGTGGGCATGCCCACATTGACGATGACGAATTCTCAATTTTCGATGCAAACGGCAATAAAACAAGCTGCTTCACAGCATCAGAAATCACTCTTGGCGCTAATTCAGATTTTACAAAAGTCTCAATGTGTAAAGGTGGTCTGCGGTTCTGGTCTCATCCATCCGGCACCTATATCAGCATGCCTCTAGGGCAGACGATCTCGTTCATGCCATGGGTTGCAGATGAATCAGGTGAGCCAATGCCATCCGACAAGGGAATCTTACTACAGAGCCTTTCCAACGGAGGGTTCATATTAAATATCATATTAGACATGCTCATAATAAATGGCTCCCACGTCAACCCCACTCACGCAGCTCACTTACTGGCTCCTGTTGTGTTATTTGACGATGCCAAGCCAAAGCTTTCTGGAGCCGTCACTCTTTCAGATAGCCTTGCAAACTATAGCGACATCGAAGTGTTTTTCAGTACAAACGACGGGGACGCGGGCGGCATGACAAAAATTCATAATCCGAACGGCAAAACGTTTATTTGCCAAACTACAATCGCGGCTCCGATATCTGAAACGAACCGCACGTGGAGGGCATTTGTTAAGACAAAAGTCTATATGGCAAGCGGAACCACAATTAACACAACGCAGCGCAAGGGAGACTTTGCTACAGGCGAAATAGTTCTTACAAACGGGGCGTCAAACGTAACGGTAAAAAGATATGACGCCATAGGCATCACCCGCGTGGTTGGTTGGCGTAAGTAATAGCGCTCTAAGCAGCCAATAAAAAAGCATCAACACAGCAGCTCGAAAGGGCTGCTTTTTTATGCCCGCGTGACACAGGGCTTATCTTGCACACGGCAAGGGGAGGTGAGGTATGTCAGACATAGAAGGACTTGAATCGCGGCTTACCGTAGCTGA
>NZ_CAMXYY010000009.1 GCF_947253395.1 uncultured Olegusella sp. | reverse complement strand
GTGTTGTCTATGGCACACGCATTTCATTGGCAGTAGGTTTTTTTGCTTCCATCATCGTCTTGATTGTGGGTCTAACCATGGGCTCCATCGCAGGTTTTGCGGGTGGCCGTGTCGACATGGCAATCATGCGCATCGTTGACATCATCTATTCTCTACCCGACATGTTGATGGTTATCTTGTTGGCCTCGGTTATGCGAGCAAGCCTAGGTAGTGTTTTTGATGGCACAGTGTTTGCAAAAATTGGTTCGAATATTTTGTCACTGTTCATCATCTTTGCGTTGTTATATTGGTGCTCGATGGCACGTCTCATCCGTGGCCAGATTTTGTCTTTGCGTGAGCAGGAATATGTTCTTGCAGCTCAAGCGGCAGGTGCCAAGGCAAAGTGGATTATCACTAAACACCTCATTCCCAACTGCATTTCTATCATTATCATTTCGACAGCGCTGCAAATTCCCTCTGCTATCTTTACGGAGAGCTTCCTGTCTTTTTTGGGTTTGGGCGTCAATGCTCCTATGCCTTCGCTGGGTTCACTCGCTTCTGATGCTCTTAACGGTATTTCAAGCTATCCCTCGCGTTTGGCAATTCCGGCTCTTGCAATTTCTCTTATCGTCTTGGGCCTTAACCTCTTTGGCGATGGTTTGCGTGACGCATTTGATCCCAAACTGAACAACTAGGAAGGGAGGGGATTTAGATGGCGCTTCTTGAAGTAAAGGATTTGCATACATCCTTCTTTACGGATGCAGGTGAGGTAAAGGCCGTGAACGGTGTAAGCTTTAACCTCGATCACGGCAAGGTGCTGGGCATCGTAGGCGAGTCTGGCTCGGGCAAGTCGGTAACTGCGTATTCCATCATGCAAATCTTGGCCCCTACAGGAAAAATTGTTAGTGGCTCTATCAAGCTTGATGGTCAAGAGCTGGTGGGTGCGGGTGAGCAGGTCATGCGAGATGTGCGTGGCAACAAAATCTCAATTATCTTCCAGGATCCGATGACCTCTTTGAATCCTACCCTGAGTATCGGTCACCAGTTAATGGAAGCCATTCTTTTGCATACCGATCGCACACGCGAACAAGCAGAGGCGCGTGCCATTGAGATGTTGGGCTTGGTTAATGTCAATGAGCCTGCAAAGCGTATGAAGCAGTACCCACACGAGTTTTCGGGCGGTATGCGCCAGCGTGTCATGATTGCTATGGCGCTTGCCTGCGAACCCGATATTTTGATTGCAGATGAGCCAACTACGGCGCTTGACGTGACGATTCAAGCACAGATCCTCGAGTTGATGCAAAAGCTACAGCGCGAGCTGGGCATGGCAATTATCATGATTACCCATGACTTGGGTGTTGTTGCCCAGATGTGTGATGAGATTGTTGTTATGTATGCGGGTTCTTATTGCGAGCGTGGTACCGCAGATGAGATTTTCTACAACCCACGTCATGAGTATACTCGCGGTCTGCTTCGCTCTATTCCGACGTTAGGATCGATGGGTCAAAAGTTGCATCCTATTACGGGTACCCCGATTGACCTGCTCAATCTTCCTGAGGGCTGTCCTTTTGCCCCTCGTTGCGACAAAGCGATGAAGATTTGCATTAAGCATCCTGCTGAATCGATGGATATCAATGCATTCCACAAAGCGTCCTGTTGGCTTAATGTCAAAGATCTCTCTGAAAAACAACAACCTGCTTCTGTTGTGAGTGCTCAGGAAGGAGGCGAGGCATAAGATGGCTGACGAAATCAAAGCCTCTGCAAATGAGGAAACTCCTCTGGTTGAAATTCGCAACCTCAAGAAGTATTTTCCTGTAAAGACAGGTTTTTTTGGTTCGACACCGCTCAAGGCAGTTGATGATGTCTCGTTTTCGATTAAGCGTGGCGAGACTTTGGGCTTGGTAGGTGAGTCTGGCTGTGGCAAAACTACCGTCGGCCGCACAATTTTGCACTTATACGAACCTACCGCAGGGCAGGTTATTTACAACGGCAAGCCTGTCAATTCCACATCAAAAGAAGAGATGGCAGAGTTCCGCCGCAAAACGACGATGGTCTTTCAAGACCCTTATTCCTCGCTGAATCCTCGTATGACGGTTTCCGATATTATCGGCGAGCCTTTGGATGTACATGGCATGTACAGCTCAAAAAAAGAGCGCATGGATCACATCCTTGAGCTTATGGACCGTGTGGGTCTCAACTCCGAGCATGCCTCACGTTATGCCCATGAGTTTTCAGGTGGCCAACGTCAGCGTATTGGTATTGCCCGTGCTTTGGCAAGTGGTCCTGAGTTTATCGTCTGTGACGAACCTGTTTCGGCACTGGATGTCTCCATTCAGGCGCAGGTCATCAATATGTTTGACGAACTGCAAGACGAGCTTGGGCTGACGTATCTTTTTATTGCTCATGATCTTCTGGTGGTACGGCATATTTCCGACCGTATTGCGGTTATGTATTTGGGCAAGATGGTTGAGCTAGCAGCTGCTGCTGAGATTTATGATTATCCCATGCATCCCTATAGCAAGTCATTGCTTTCCGCAGTACCCATTCCCGACCCCAAGATTGCTCGTGCTAACAAACGAATTCCTTTGCAGGGCGATATCCCAAGTCCTCTGCATGCACCTTCGGGTTGTCCGTTCCGTACGAGATGTCCGTTTGCCAATGAGAGTTGTTCTGCTTCCATGCCTGAATTTAAGGAGGTTAAACCAGGTCATTTTGTAGCTTGTCATCGCGTGGAAGAGATTAATTCTTAAACATATTAATTCTTGGGTTCATCTTGGTTTCTGTTGCACTAAAAGTGCACTGAAATACTTGGTAACAGTTCGCTGTTATCAGAAGCTGGACAGTATCAAGTCTTAGATTCGATAAAGGGGGAGTTAGCATGTCTCAGCTCACACGTAGGAATTTTGTTAAGACCGTTGGCCTGGCTGGTCTGACCTCGATGCTCGCTGCATGCGGCAACGGTGGTGGATCTGGTTCTGGGTCTGCGGCCGCAGGCGAGACCATTGACAGCATTGGTGTTTGCTTGGCTTCCGAGCCCGATAGCATCGACCCCGCTCTCAACTCTGCAGTTGATGGCGCTACGATGATTTCTCACCTTTTTGCTGGTCTTGCAAAGTGGGAGAAAGATGGCGAGGACTTCAAAATTGTCCCCGACTGCGCGACTGAGCTTCCTAAGGGCGAAGATGCTGGTGATGGCAAGCTCACTTATACCTACACTTTGCGCGACGGCCTGAAGTGGAGCGATGGCAAGGATTTCACGGCCAACGATATTGTCTACTCTTGGAACCGTGCTGCAGGACCTGCGCTCTCTGGTGACTACAACTATATGTTTGACCAGATTGATGGTTATGACGCAATGTGGGAGTCTAGGGATACAGGCAAGAAAAAGAAGAACGAAGAGACAGGTGAAGAAGAGCCTGTTCTCGAGTTTGTGAATCCTGATGCCAAGCTCAATGTCACTGCCAAAGATGACAAGACCCTTGTAGTTGTTGCATCCAAGAGCTGCGAGCCTTATTGGAATGAGTTGCTTGCCTTCCCGACCTTCTTCCCCGTTCGCGAGGATGTCGTTAAGAGCGATAAGTGGGCAACGGATCCTTCGACCTACGTCAGCAATGGCGCCTACAAGATGACCGCCTGGGATCACAACTCTGTAATTAGCGTTGAGAAAAATGAGAACTACCACAATGCCGATGCTGTCACGATGAAGGAGATTCAGTTCTTCCTCTCTGACGATGCCAATAACATGCTCTCCAACTTTGAGAATGGCACGTGGCAGCTCATCGATGATGTTCCCACCAATGAGATTGCTTCGCTGAAGGAAAAGTATCCTGATGAGTTCAAGGTTGATGGTCAGCTGGGCACCTATTACGTCAACTGGAACGTCAATCTTGAGATTCTTCCTGCTGGTACCAATCTTACTGGTGCTGAGGCCGAGAATGCGCGCGCCGACATCCGTAAGGCAATTGCTTTGCTCTTTGACCGCAACCACATCATCAACGATATTGCTCAGGGCGGACAGGTACCCGCTTCTTCCTTTGTTGCTATGGGCATGACTGATGCCGATGGCTCTCAGTTCTACGAGAACGCTGGTGACAAAAAGAAGAATGGGTATATTGGCTACATTGATGTTTCAGACAAGTCTTTAGAGAAGAACTTCGATGCGGCTATTGAGACGCTGAAGAAGTACTACAAGTATGACGAGAAGAAAAAGGCCTTTAGTGACTTCCCCTCTTTGACCTACCTGTACAACACTCAGGAAGCTCACAAGATGATTGGCGAGTACTTACAGGCGGCGCTCTCTGGTATCGGCATCAATATCAAGCTAGAAAACCAAGAGTGGAACACCTTCCTGAATACCCGTAAGAACGGCGACTACGGCGTCGCTCGTAATGGTTGGGTGGCAGACTATAACTACCCGATGACCTTCCTGGATATGTGGACTACGCAATCTGGTAACAATGATGTCCAGTTTGGTAAGGGTGCCCACGCGAGTGTTAAGGCCTATAGCATTGATACCACTGATGTGGGTGGTGACCTCAAGGTTGAGAATGGTACTTGGGCTGAGACCTATGACAAGTTGATTGAGGCTATCAAGGCTGAGGCCGATAGCAAGAAGGCCTACGCTATGATGCATAAGGCCGAAGATTTGTTGATGTCTACTGGCTGCATCTGCCCTCTGTACTTCTACACCGACCTTTATATGGTTGACAAGAACCTCAAGGGCTTCTTCAGCATTCCTCTGGGCTATAAGTTCTTTACGTACACCACGCTCAAGAAGTAGTTTCGCACGTAGTTTGCGGTGCACTTGCGCTGCTGTGTAGATTTGAATGAGAGGCGACTGCCTTCGGGCGGTCGCCTTTTGGTATGAGGGTTACGTGCTTGGGATGGCATGACGGGGGCAGGACTGTACTGCGCGAGCGAAAGTACGCAATGGCGACGGTGGCATGAGATGGGTAAAAGCTCCATTTACCTATAGACTAGGAGGGGTAAAAGGAGGTAGCAATGCGGGTGACGATATATACTGATGGATCAAGTCGAGGTAATCCAGGTCCTGGCGGCTATGGTGCAGTGCTCATATATACAGATAAGCAGGGCGTAGAGTATCGTCGCGAGTTATCTGCAGGTTATCAGCGTACAACCAACAATCGTATGGAGCTTATGGCGGTCATTGCGGGTCTTGAGGCGCTTAAAAAGCCCTGTGAGGTAGCAGTGTATTCCGACTCCCAATATGTCGTTAACGCCTTTAACAAGCATTGGGTAGACGGCTGGAAATCTCGCGGTTGGAAAACCGCTTCAAAACAACCTGTCAAAAATCCTGATCTTTGGTGCCGCCTCCTACAAGCAAAACAGCCCCACCAAGTGAGCTTCATATGGGTCAAAGGACATGCAGGTCAAAAGCTTAATGAGCGCTGCGATGAACTGGCAACCAAGGCAGCAGACGGCGAGCTGGGATCTCTTCTTATCGACAAAGGCTTCACCGATTAAGCAAAACTATGTTTTCTGCAAAAAAGTGCATGAAACTCTGGCTTTCTGCTTGAAATCAACCGCCGTTACAGGGTAATCTATGCTTTGTGTGAGTTCTGCCCACACACTGTATCTGTTGGCCCCCGATAGCACGGTCAGTTTCCACACGTGCGAGGTTGCACGGCGAGCGGGCGCGTTGCGGCGTCCACCGTACGTTAGACAGCGCCCTACGGCAGCGATCACCGCGATCGGGGCCCCGTTGTTCGAAAGGGGTCCACCTTTGAGTGAGATTCAAAACTCGTCCGTCTTTGCGTTGGATGAAGTATCCGATGAGGAGATGAACAAGCTCATTGACGGCACCATTACTGCCTTTGATGAGGGCGACTTGGTCACTGGTACCGTCGTCAAGATTGAGCATGATGAGGTTCTGCTGGACATTGGCTTTAAGAGCGAGGGCGTTATTCCTTCTCGTGAGCTCTCCATCCGCAAGGATGTTGATCCCTCCGAGATTGTGCACCTTGGCGATCAGATTGAGGCTTTAGTTCTCCAGAAGGAGGACAAGGAAGGCCGTTTGATTCTCTCCAAGAAGCGTGCTGAGTACGAACGTGCTTGGAATAGTGTCGAAGAGAAGTTCAACGCCAACGAGAACGTCGAAGGCGAAGTTATTGAGGTTGTTAAGGGTGGTCTTATCCTTGACATTGGCCTGCGTGGCTTCCTGCCTGCTTCTCTTGTTGACCTTCGTCGCGTCAAGGATCTCGCAGCATTCATGGGCACACGTATTGAGGCTCGTGTTATCGAGATGGACCGTAACCGCAACAACGTTGTCCTTTCTCGCCGTGTTGTTCTTGAGGAGGCTCGCAAGGCCGAGCGTTCCGACATTCTCTCCAAGCTCAAGCCTGGCATGCACCTCAAGGGTCAGGTTTCCTCCATCGTCGACTTTGGTGCTTTTGTCGACCTTGGCGGTATCGATGGTCTGGTTCACATCTCTGAGCTCTCTTGGAACCATGTTAACCACCCCTCCGAGGTTGTTAAGGTTGGCCAGGAGATTGAGGTCCAGGTTCTCGATGTTGATCTCAACCGTGAGCGCATCTCCTTGGGTCTCAAGCAGACCACCGAGGATCCTTGGCGTGTTCTCGTCAAGAAGTATCCCGTTGGCGCTATCGTTGAGGGTGTTGTTACCAAGCTCGTCTCCTTTGGTGCCTTTGTCGACTTGGGCGACGGTGTCGAGGGTCTTGTGCACATCTCCGAGATGGCACGCCAGCACGTCGAACAGCCCAGCCAGGTCTGTAGCGTTGGTACCAAGGTCCAGGTCAAGGTCATGGAAATCGACCTCGACCGTCGTCGTATCTCCCTGTCGATGAAGTCTGCTGCTGAGACTCTTGGCTTTGAGGTTGACGTGACGCCGCTCGAGAATCCTGAGGCTGCTGAAGCTGCTGAAACTGCTGAGGAGCCCGAGCCCGAGGCTGTCGAGGCTGAAGTTGAGGCTACCGAGGCTGAGTAAGTTTGTGTTTTATTTAGTTTGCTCGGATATATAGTTCGTTTAGGCGGAGTCGCTCTGTGTGACTCCGCTTTTATTCGTGACCACAATGCGCTTAAGTTTGCCCAGCGCAAGCAATTGATGCAGGATGTGGTGGCTTACTTTAATCAGCGCATAGGTGCCGAAGTTCTTAGTATCGATATCCACGGTCACTATCACAATCTGGCAGATATTGTGTTACTTCCTGAAAATGCGCCTCTTATTGAGCGTGCCCGCGCTGCATACAAGGCTGTGGGCTACGAAATGAAGTGTATTCCCATGCGAGGCGGTACCGATGGTTCTCAGCTTTCTTTCCGTGGGTTTGTATGCGCAAATTTTTCTGCCTGCTATTACAATGCACATGAACCCATGAAATTTGTTCCGGTAGGCGAGTTCGAGAGTATGGTTGATATGCTCCAAGAATTGGTGGCGCTTTATGCCCAACCCAATGCTTAAAACACGCAAAGCGCGGATAGTATTTCTCGTAGGTGGTATTGCTTCGGGAAAGTCAAGCGTGGCAGCTCAACTCGAACGCTTGGGTGCCATACGCATTGATCTTGACCAAATTTCGCGCGAAGTATTGGTTCCTGGCTCCATCTTGCTTAAAGATATTGCAAAAGAATTTGGAGCAGATCTTATTCAGGCAGATGGAAGCCTTGACCGACACAAGTTGGCCCTCAGGGCTTTTGCGACAGCTGAACATACGGAGGCCCTTGAGGCACTCGAGCTGCCTGCAATTAAAAAGAAACTCGTAGAACAAATCAAACGTATTCAGTCAGCCCCGATACAGGCGCCCTGTATTGTGGTTGAGGTTCCACTTCCCAATAAAATGGGACCACTTTTGGAGCTCGCAGATGAGGTGCTTGGCGTTATCTGTCCGCGAGAACTTCGTCGTATACGTGCTATTGGTCGTGGTATGAGCGAGCAGGACTTCGATCGGCGTGCTGCTCGCCAACTCAGCGATGCTGATTTGCTGGTCCTCTGTGACACTACACTCGATAACTCAGGTGACCAAGAAAGTCTCAAAGAGCAGCTACAAAAGTGGTGGAACGAACGTTTTGTGTAGCATTTTTTAGCATCACGTAATGAGCAAGTTACACGATGATTTTTGCAGGTATGAGCAGAACTCGACTTGGGTACAGTAAAAACCTAAGCGAGCATTCTGTCCGATGAAGCTTGCTCATCACGAAAGGATGTACTTATGGCAACTCTAGACTCTAATCTTTCCCGTCGCCAAGTCTTTGGTTTGGGTGGTATCGCCTCTGTTGCCGCCTTTGGTCTTGCAGCTTGTGGCGGTCAGCCAGCTGATGCACCCAAGGATAAGGATGGAAGTGCTGTTGACGAGACGGTACAAATTGATGCCAAGACCTATGATGATGTGATTTCTGCTGGTACTACCGCGGATGATGCTGCAATTACAGCCAATAGCTGGGCAAAGAAGATTAAGGATGCTGGTGAGTTTCGCGTTGGCGGCGTTGATACGTCTACGTTATTTGCCCTCCGCGATCCCGAAACTCAAGCAATTCGCGGTTTTGACGCGGGCCTTTATCAGCTGCTCACCCGTTACATTTTGGGTGATGAGTCAAAGGTAAAGTTTACACAGGTCACCTCTGACACTCGTGAGTCTTTGCTTCAAAATGACAATGTCGACGCTGTTTTTGCAACGTATTCCATTACTGAAGACCGCAAGAAGCTGATTTCTTTTGCAGGTCCCTATTATGAGAGCCAACAGGGCATTTTAGTGGCAGCTGATAATACTGATATCAACGGTATTGATGATCTTGCAGACAAAAATGTGGCCGCTCAGTCTGGCTCTACCGGCCCCTCCATTCTTGAGAAAGAAGCGCCCAAGGCACATATCCAAGAATACACGACTGATGAGGAAGCTCGTCGCGATCTTGAGCAGGGTCGCGTTGATGCGTACGTTATCGATATGACCATGCAGGTTAGCTCTATGGCTAAAAATCCTGGTAAATACCGTATCGCTGGCGATGCCTTTGGCCCTGTTGATGCCTATGGTATTGGTCTTCCCAAGGATTGTGATGGAGTCAAGTTTGTAAATGACTGGCTCAAAGCCATCGAAGAGGATGGTACTTGGGAGAAGCTCTGGAAAGTTTGCATTGGCGATCGTACCAACATCAAGGAGATTCCTACGCCTCCCGCAATTGGGGCCTAAGTTTTTGTAAGTTTTGGCCCCCGTGCTATGAGCGCGGGGGCTTTATTTTGGGAGGAGTGTGAATGGGGATTTCCGAGCTGCTGGCAGAGTATGGCAGCAAATACCTCTTGGCTCTTTTGAGTACCTGGCAGCTGACCCTGATCTCATTCGCCCTGGGTATGATACTTGCTATTGTGGTGACCATCATGCGCGTGTCACCTGTCAAGCCACTGCGGATGCTTGGTGACTTTTATGTACAGGTATTTCGCAATATCGCAGGTGTTTCTCTGCTTATCATTGTCTATTATGCTCTGCCGTATTTAGGTTTGGTGCTCAAGCCTCTGACCTGTGTAATTATTACGGTCACTCTCATTGGTTCGGCTTTTGGTTCTGAGAACTTTATGACAGGCATCAACACAATTGGCGTAGGTCAAATTGAGGCGGCGCGATCTATCGGTTTGAGCTTCTTCCAGATTATTCGTCTTATTGTGGTACCTCAAGCTTTGCGTTCGGTGGTGCTGCCCATGACCAATCTGCTGATTGCGGTCATGCTCACGACAGCGTTAGGGTCGCAGATTCCTCTTAATCCTCAAGAACTGACGGGCTTGGTGAGCTACATCAATACTCGTACTACGGGTGGTATTACGACCTTTTTGATTTCTGCTTTGGGATATGTCCTCACAGCACTGGTGATGGGCTATGTTGGCAATCGCCTTGACAAGAAGGTGAGGATCCTGCGATGAGCGTACATGTTTCTGTACGTGATTATCTTTATGAGGAGCCAGGCCCCAAGACGCGTCGTGCCATTCGCGTAGGCACGGCCATCTCGGTGCTCGCGCTTGTAGCTCTGCTTGCTTTGATAGTGCGCAGTTTTGCGGTAGCAGGCCAGTTGGACCCAAAGTACTGGTCTTTTTTCCTTTCGCTTGCAACCTGGCGTTTTTTGGGAATGGGACTTGTCGGAACTATAGAAGTGGCGCTTACTGCTGGCATACTTGCATTGGTACTGGGCTTTATATTGATGTTGATGCGAATGAGCTCCTATGCTGTCCTGCGGGGTATCGCACGCGTCATCACGGAGTTTTTCCGTGGTGTACCCAGCCTGTTGCTGATTTACTTTTTCTTTCTCGTCATTCCTCAGTACGGTTTCAAAATGAATACCTTCTGGATGATTACGACGCCTGTAGCACTGGCGGCATCTGCGGTACTTGCTGAAGTTTTTCGTGCAGGTATGAATGCAGTTCCTGTAGGTCAGACAGAAGCAGCACTTTCTTTGGGTATGCGGCCTTTCATGGTCAAAATGAAGATCGTTTTTCCTCAGGCCGTACGCATAGTTATTCCTTCATTGATTTCTCAGCTGGTAGTTGTAGTGAAAGATACAACCGTTGCCTATGTGGTGAGCTTCCCTGATATGCTGCAAAACGCTCGCGTACTCATTGCTAACTATGATGCCTTGGTATCGACTTACCTTGTCATTGCCGTGGTTTATATTTTGATTAATTATGGTGTCAATCAGCTGGCCATATATGTTTCCAAGCGCAGTGGCGGAACAATTGTAACCCAGACCAACATTGACCCTGTGTGAGCTGTATGCGCGCGGCCAAGAGGATTTTGAGCTCAAAATACGAAATGGAGTCATCATGAGCAGTATCGAGCAGACCCCTGTCATAGAACTTCGTCATGTTGACAAACACTACGGTCAGCTACATGTACTCAAAGATATCAATTTGGCGGTTAATAAGGGAGAAGTGCTCGTTGTCATTGGACCGTCTGGCTCGGGTAAGTCGACTATGTGCCGCACTATTAACCGCCTTGAATGTATTGATTCTGGTGAAATTCTCATTGATGGCCAGGCACTCCCGCAAGAGGGTAAGGAACTTGCAGCCATGCGCGCGGAATTAGGCATGGTATTTCAGAGCTTCAATCTCTTTGCACATAAGACCATTCTTGAAAACGTCACGATGGGTCCGGTTGAGGTGCTCAAAGTGCCCCGCAAAGACGCAGAAGAACGTGCAATGGCTTTACTGAGACGTGTGGGTGTAGCCGAACAGGCAAACAAAGTGCCCGCACAGCTTTCGGGCGGTCAACAGCAGCGTGTAGCTATTGCACGCTCCCTTGCAATGCAGCCCAAAGCGATGCTTTTTGATGAGCCTACCAGCGCTCTTGACCCCGAGATGATCAACGAAGTACTTGATGTGATGGTTGAGCTTGCGCGTGCGGGTATGACCATGATCGTCGTTACCCATGAGATGAGCTTTGCTCGCCGTGTGGCACATCGCGTTGTTTTTATGGCGGATGGAGAGATTATCGAGCAGGGTAGCCCTGATGAATTCTTTGATCATCCCAAGACTGAGCGTGCTAAGGAATTTCTTGACTCAATTATGGGACATTAGGCCCCTATTGGTGATAGGGTAGTGAGCGTTTGTAAGACGAGCTTTCAAGGAAGGTTGTAGTGTGGATAAGAAGGTCAAGCGTCCGAGGATTTGTGTTCCGCCCCGCATGGAAGAGCGGATTGCTCCTGTGCCGGTTGATAATTTGCTCGCTCCACTTGAGGGCGGTGCTTCTGACTTTGTTGGCGCCATTATCGCTGCGGGTGGTATGCCAGTCTTAATGCCTATGACTCATGATGAATCTTTAATCGCTGAGTATGTGGAATTCTGCTCTGGTTTGGCAATCCCTGGGGGAGAGGACGTGGATCCTGCACTGTGGGGTAGTGGGGATTCCTACGACGAGAGCCTGCTCAATCACGACCGCGATCAGCTTGAGCTTGCGCTTATCAAGGGTTTTCGTGCCGCAAATAAGCCCATCTTTGCCACCTGTCGTGGTATGCAGATACTCAATGTTGCCTATGGCGGCAGCCTCGATATGGACATTGAGAAGCGCCAAGCTTTGCCCGGAATGATGCTTTGGCATCACACAGGTATCTTGGCATCGCCAGCACATCCCATTGATATCGTTGAAGGCTCCTTGCTCTATCACTGTGTGGGTGATGTCACTACAGTGCAAGCCAACTCTTCGCATCACTGTAGTGTTTTGAAGCTGGGCAAAGGGCTCAATCAGAGTGGTCAAGCCACTGATGGCATTCCGGAAGCGATTGAGGATCCCCGTGCACATTTTGTACTCGGCGTACAGTGGCATCCTGAGTATACATGGCAGCACAACGAGACCGATGCGTGCATCTGGCGTTCGTTTGTTGACGCTTGTAGAGCTTAGCCAGACTACACACAGCATTCACGTCTATACTTGAGCTGACAAACAAAGGAGTTCCTATGAATGACAAGTTGTATGAGTTGCAGCAAAAAATCAACCTCTGGATGCAGGGGCGTAATGGCGCTGACGCCCTGAGCAATACGAGTATCTGGCTAGGTATTATCCTTTATATCATCGGATTGATTTCGCATGTAACTGCGCTGAACTTTATCGCGTTGGTATTGGTGGTCTATGCCTTTTTCCGTATGACTTCGCGCAGTCTTGATGCACGTGCCAAGGAAAATAAGGCGTTTCTCAAGCAGGTTGCTCCCTTGCGTCCTTGGTTCAAAAACCCCGTCGCTGCGTGGAAAGAGTTCCGTGGCTATAAGCACTTTAAGTGCCCTCATTGTGCCCAACGTATGCGTGTTCCTCGTGGTCGCGGCAAACTACGCGTCAGCTGCCCCAAGTGCCACCACAAGTTTGAGTGTGAGTCCTAGTTCACCATGCCCGAAGATGTCAAGCAATTCAAATTACAGGGTCATACCGCTGTAGATACTGTACGAGAGCGCTTTGGCGGGGAGCTGAAGCGCTTTGGTTTAGACCATGGGGATACGCCTCTTAAGGTGGTATCTGATTATGCTCCTGCAGGTGATCAGCCCCAGGCTATTGCGAGCCTTTCTCAAGGTATCCGCGATGGTTTGCGCTATCAGACTCTTTTGGGTGTAACGGGCTCGGGCAAAACCTATACGATGGCAAAAACTATTGAGGAGCTTAATCGCCCAACACTTATTATGGAGCCCAACAAAACGCTGGCAGCTCAGGTTGCAAGTGAGATGCGCGAGCTTTTTCCCAATAATGCTGTTGTCTATTTTGTCTCGTACTACGACTATTATCAGCCTGAGGCCTATGTCCCGCAGACTGATACCTTTATCGAAAAAGATGCTTCCATTAATGAAGAAGTGGAGAAACTCCGCCATCAGGCAACAAGCTCTCTGCTTTCACGTCGAGACGTTATTGTCGTTGCATCGGTGAGCTGTATCTATGGTATCGGTAGTCCCCAGGATTATGCAGGTTTGGCACCTAATATCAGCAAAGATATACCACTTGAGCGTGATGAACTTATTCGCAATCTTATTGATGTGCAGTATGACCGAAACGATTATGACCTTGCTCGTGGTACCTTCCGAGTGCGTGGTGACACAGTTGATGTGTATCCACCCTATGCAGACAATCCCCTGCGTATTGCTTTTTTTGGTGATGAGGTAGAGACCATTGCCGAGATAGATAAGGTAAGTGGCGAGATTGTACGCGAATTTGATGCAATTCCGATTTGGCCTGCAAGCCACTATGTGACCGAACAGCCCAAGGTACAACATGCGTTGCAGTCTATCAACGAGGAGCTTGAAGCACGTGTGGCTGAGCTCAAAGCGCAAGACATGCTCCTTGAAGCTCAACGTCTCTCTCAGCGTACGGGCTATGATCTTGAGATGCTTGAAACCATGGGTTTTTGCTCGGGTATTGAAAACTATAGTCGCCACTTGGATGGACGCCGTCCAGGCGAGCCTCCCTATACCCTTATCGACTATTTTCCGCGTGATATGCTCTGCATTATCGATGAGAGTCATGTGACGGTACCGCAAATCCGTGGCATGTATGAAGGAGACCGTTCGCGCAAGGTGACCTTAGTGGAACATGGTTTTCGTTTGCCATCCGCGCTGGACAACCGACCTCTGCGCTTTGATGAGTTTGAACAGCGTATCCCTCAGTTTATCTATGTATCAGCAACGCCAGGTGATTATGAAGAGAAGGTTTCTCAAAAGGAGGTTCAGCAGATTATTCGTCCGACAGGCCTGCTTGACCCTACCGTAGATATTCGTCCTGTACGTGGGCAGATTGATGATTTGATTGATGAGATCAAAGCACGTATTGCGCAAAAAGAGCGTGTGCTGGTAACTACGCTGACCAAGCGCATGGCAGAAGATCTCACCGATCACCTGCTTGATGAGGGTATTCACGTTAATTATATGCACTCTGATACCGCAACACTTGACCGTGTAGAGATTATTCGCACGCTTCGTGAAGGCAAGATTGATGTCCTCGTAGGCATCAATCTGCTACGTGAGGGCCTTGATATTCCCGAGGTATCGCTCGTTGTTATTTTGGATGCCGATAAGGAAGGTTTTTTACGCAATCGTCGCTCGCTTATCCAGACTATGGGTCGCGCTGCTCGAAATGCTCATGGCGCTGTCATTATGTATGCCGACAAGATGACTGACTCGATGAAAATTGCTATCGATGAGACACGCCATCGACGTGAGCTGCAGGAAGCGTTTAATGCTGAGCATGGGATTGTGCCGCAAACTATTCACAAGAGTTTTGATGATATTAGAGGTTTTATTGAAGATGCAGAAGTAACGCTGGCGGGTAAGGATCGCTCTCGTGGTGATACGCTTGGTCATGGCGCTTTTTTTAGCGGACAAGATGGATCTGGCCTTAAGGCAGCGGGAAGCGATGAATATGCAGCTGCCGAGATATTTGCTGCAGAACTCGCAGATCTTCCTGCTTCCGAACGCGAATCTTTGCTTGCCTCATTGGAGTCCGAGATGCAGCAGGCTTCGGAGGAGATGGACTTTGAGCGTGCAGCGCGGCTACGCGATCAGCTGGTAGCTATTCGCACCCGTCTCGAGGGAAGCAGTGCTGAGGACGTTATTAGCCGTCTTAAGAAGACCGATCGTAAGGGTTCTGCTCATGCAACAAGAAGACGGTACCGCCCGCGTAAACACTAACGCGTTTGGCACCGTCTGCGCATACCTCGTTCAAAGTTGGATGAGTTGCCTTATGCGCTTGCTCCGTCGTCAGGCTTGGACTTATCTGCCTTGTCGTCTGCTTTGCCGGCATACTTGTTATTAATCTCAAATAACTCGTCAATCGTGACAAACTTAAAGCCCTGTTCCTTGAGATAGGGAACAGCGTTTTTGACCGCCTCAATAGTCTGAGTACGATCTCCACCACCGTCGTGGCAAAGGATAACCTGTCCTGGTTTGGCCGACTTGATGGTGTTTTCGATGCTTTGAGCACCAGGACGGCTCCAGTCCTCGGTATCGAGGTTCCAACCAATCTCCGCGTCAATCATGCCACTGAGTGTATTGACAATCTCACCATAGAAATTGCCACCAGGCGCGCGGAGAAGATGGGTTACCTTGGTACCCAGGCAATCTTCAATGGCTTGAAGGCCTTTGGTGACTTCATTTTTTTGTTCTTCAGCAGTCATATAGGTAAGGTTGACACCCTGACCTGCACCCGCAGCGTGATCCCAGGTATGGGTAGCTATTTGGTGTCCTTCGGCATGCTCGCGCTTAACGGTATCGGCATGCTCAGCGACCTGATTGCCAATAACAAAGAACGTGACATGGATGTCGTTTTCTTTGAGAACATCCAGCAGCTGAGGGGTGGTCTCCCAAGGGCCATCGTCAAAGGTTAAGGCGACGACCTTTTCATCGCCTACATTTGCATCAATGATGTGGTAGCCAGCGTTAATTGGTTCTTTGGTAGTCTCGCTGACAGTCTTGCCTGATACCTTGCCTGTGCGTGTGGTTTTTTCACCCTCGCTACCCTTGCTGTAAACGTGTAGTGCAGCTCTGAAGTAGCTATCGAGTGTGCTGAAATCATCACTTTTGGTCTCAAAAGGAATCTTTTCAGTCTTTTCGCTATAGTCCTCGGTAGTATCGGCACCATCAGAGATGGTTACTACCGCATTAGCAACTAGTTTGCTTGCAGGATTATTAGTCTTTTTGCCATTGATGGTGGCGGCAAATATATCACCTTTGCCTTCGGCAGCGACACTGCCATCAACTGCCATGAGGTTGCCGGGTTTGGGAGAAGCAAGACCATCGTTGATGGCAGCTTGCAGGGTAGTGCCTGCGCTGACACGATAGGTAGCCCCATTGATGCTTACATCAAAAAGAGGTGGATTGCGTACAAGGTAGACACCTGTAGCGCCTACGCCTGCGACAGCAGCAAGTGCAGCTGCTGCCTTGAAAAGTCCACGGCGGGTCATACCATCCGAAGATTTGCTGCTTGCATAGGCAGACTGAGATTGCCTGCTGTATGCGCTGGAATCCAACAGATGTGCCTGATTGGAGGCGGTACGCCGAGTATGCTGCACACGGTTGCTATGAGTAGCTCGACGCGCTTGGGGAGCAGTGCCCGCGGCATGAGTGGCAGCATGACGCTGAGTTTGACGTGGGTGAGGGCTGGTATTGGAATGGCTTTGCCTTTGAGGCTGAGGGTTGTGTTGCATCTTATCCATAGTTACCCCTTTGAAACTTCTAGAACTGAACTTCATAGTAGCAGTTCATGCAAAACTAAGTTGTAGTTTTCCAACTCTCCACCAAAGCAGTTGCAATACGGATGCCATCTGTAGCTGCACTCATGATACCTCCTGCATAGCCCGCGCCTTCACCTGCAGGCCATAAGCCTGTGCAAGATACAGACTGCAGGTCTGTCCCACGAATAACACGAACAGGAGAGCTTGAGCGTGTCTCTGCTGCAGTAAGAATCGCAGTTTCTTCATTAAAGCAAGACAGACGACGTCCCATCAGAGGAATTGCCGCACGCAGTACCTCACTGACATAGTTAGGGAGGCACGTATCAACTTCTCCCCATACAACACCACGAGGGTAGGTGGGCATTACGTCACCTGCTCCGGTAGAGGACTGACGCGCGAGAAAATCTCCTACGAGCTGAGCTGGGGCTGCGTAGTTGGAACCACCCAGCTCAAAGGCTTTGTGTTCACAGCTGCGCTGGAGTTTAATGCCCTCTAAAGGGTCATCTCCTGGCAGGTCATCAGGAAACACATTGGCAAGCAAACCAGCGTTGGCATTGATGCCATCGCGAGCAGCAAAACTCATACCATTGGTGACTACAGCATCTTTTTCGCTTGTGGCAGCTACCACATAGCCACCAGGACACATGCAAAAGGAAAATGCGCTTCGCCCTCCAATGCGTTCAAGTTCTGGTGGAAGATGGGCAACGAGTTTATAGGGTGCGGCTCCAAGGATGGGATCGCCCGCAAAACGTCCATATTGTGCACGGTTAACATCTGCCTGTAGATGTTCGATACGTACTCCCATAGCAAAAGTCTTGCGTTCAAGGGCAATGCCCTTGTCTTGAAGCAACGCAAAAACATCACGCGCAGAATGTCCACAACTAAGCACAACATCGTTGGTGTCGATTTGCTCTTCTCGAAGGCTGCCATCAGAGAGAGTTTGAGCCACTTTGATACCCGTAATACGGCGTGCTCCCTTGCTGCCTTTGTAGATAATATTGGTCATACGGCAACGGCAACGCAGCTCTCCGCCCAGCTCACAAATGCGCTGGGCAATGTGGGTGACAACCTGAGGGAGCACATCACTGCCTACATGGGGATGAGAGTCCCAAAGGATATCTGCTGAGGCGCCCGCTTGAACAAAAGTATCAAGTATCAGTCGGTGTAGTGGGCTTTTGGTACCTGTGGCAAGTTTTCCGTCCGAAAATGTGCCTGCACCACCCAGCCCAAACTGGATATTGGATTCACCATCGAGCTCCGCTCCATGATTGAACGCATCTACCACATGGCTGCGTCGTCTCGCAGCATCACCGCGCTCAATCAGAATAGGCTTCAATCCCGCTTCTGCAAGCGCAAGTGCGCAGAAAAGACCAGCGCAACCAGCCCCTACAACAACAGGGCGTTTGTGAGTGAGCAGAGCTGGTTCAATATGTGGCCAGTATAAAGGCGCCTCTTCTACCTGCTTGACGCCACTCTTGTCATGGCGGTGTTCCAAGCGACGCAGAAGTTCACGCTCGGCATTGGCTCCACCGCGCAGAGTTGCCCTGAGCGTGTAATTGAGTTTCAGACGGTCTTTCTTGCGTGCATCTATAGAACGCCGCTGCAAAACAACGGAAGTTATATCATCGGGAGCTAAATGTAGGCGGCGAAGCAGGGCGGCACGACAAGCTCGTATCTCTGCAGTTTTGTCAGCATGCATATCGCGTGGGGAAAGCTGGATGCCTGAAACCTCAATCATGTACCTTGCCTTTCACACTGAGTGCAGCTGAGCTGCTGCACTGCCGGCTACCATGCCACTTTTCCATGCCCAGGCAAGGTTAAAACCACCACAATCCGCATCAATATCGAGCGCTTCTCCACAGGCAAAAAGGCGAGGGTAGCTTTGAGTTGCAAGCGTTGTCGATTCAAACTGATGTATATTGAGGCCACCACGGGTGACTTGTGCCAATTCAGGATGAGCAATACCACTGACGCGTAGCGGGAAGCCCTTTACCAAGCTAAGAGCATAACTCAAAGGATCTGCTTGCACAGCAGAGTCGGGGGCGTCTGCGCGCGTATCGTTTGTGAGAGTCCATCGCTTGCGTGCCAGCTTGATAAGCTGTGTTGCAATCAGAGGGTCAAGTACCCCATCAAGACAACCATCAATGAGCTTTCCGCTGAGTTGGGGATCTGCAATTTGACGCAGTTCAGAGGCGTTATAGTCGGGGGCAAAATCCAATGTAATCACATCGTTTGGCTGAACATGACGGGAGAGATTAAAGCACACAATGCCTGAGATGCCATAGTCACGCAGTAAGATTTCTCCGCGCTCACGGGCTTGAGGAAAGGCGTCCCGATAGATGTGAGCGATGACTTGGGCTCGTCTTCCGCTCAGACTTGCAAGGGGAGAATTTTTACAGGCAAGTGGTGCGAGTATAGGCGATTCTGCAACAAGTTCTAGATCTAGGCCTGCAGCAATGTGAGAACTTACGCCACCACCCACGGCAATAATGGCTGCGCAAGTGTTTATAGAGCAATACTGTGCAGGCTCTCTCGTTTCATCGGAAATCTTGATAGTGCAGGCGCCATCATGCATTTCGAGTTGCTCGACTTTGCGTCCACAGGCAACAATCACACCAGCTCGTTTTGCGCGGGCAAGGAGCACATTGCGTACGCTCGCTGCCTGACGTGACACGGGATAGAGGCGATCTTCTTCAAGTGTCCAACGCAAGCCACAGGCGTTCCAAAAACCCAGCACATCATTAAGCCAGCTGCCGCCGCAAACTTCAGCAACAAATTCAGGATGGTTGTAGTGCTTTGGCGCAAGTGAAATATTTGCCAAATTGCAGCGACCATTCCCCGTGGCAAGAATACTCTGAGCTGCCTGCAGTTTTTGCTCGATAACAACCGTCTTGGCACCTGCCTCAGCAGCTGTTATGGCGGCAACCATTCCAGAGGCACCTCCACCAATGATGCAGACATCACAGTTTTGCGGGAGGGTAGTGCTGTGTGCCTGAGCGAGCAGAAGCGCTTGTTTTTGCGCGCGTGAAGATCCTTTCATGTCTTAGTTCCCAAAAAGAGAGCTGGCTTGCACGATGCTCTTAACAGCATCTGGCAGCAGATTTTCGGGCAGATCTTGCTCAAAGCTGCCTTTGTCACAGCTTGCTGCCAGTGTAGGATCAATGGGCAGGGACCCCAACAGCGTCAAACCATCGTGCTGAGCGGTTTTGGCAGTCTGGCTTGGTCCAAACACCTCGATATGCTTGCCGCAATCGGGACAGATGGCATAAGCCATGTTTTCAACTAAACCAAGTACGGGGACATTCATTTGCTGTGCCATATTGACAGCCTTGGAAACTACCATCTGTACTAAGCCCTGGGGTGCGGTAACGATAATGAGGCCATCGATAGGTACCTGCTGAAAGACGGTGAGCGCAACATCGCCCGTTCCAGGAGGCATATCGACAAGTAAGTAATCAATCTCGCCCCATACGGTCTCTTCCCAAAACTGCTTGAGCACACCCATAAGGATGGGGCCACGCCACAGCACAGGATCCGTTTCATTTTCGAGTACAAGGTTGGTTGATACTATGCGGATGCCTCCCTTGGTAGTGACGGGAATCATCATAGAAAGTTCTGGGTCGCCCATAATGCGTTCATCCGATAAGCCAAACATCTTGGGTATGGAAGGACCCGTAATATCAGCATCTAGGATGCCAACCTTGTATCCCTTACGGGCAAGTTCGCAGGCCAAAATGCCCGTGACGATGGATTTGCCCACTCCGCCCTTACCAGAAACTACGCCGATAACATGCTTTATGCGACTGTACTCGTTGGTCTTAAAATAGAAAGACTCCTGGGGAGCCTTACCAAAGGTTGCTTCAACCTCACGACGTAGCGCCTCTTCCTCTTCGGGAGTCATTTCATCTGTCATGAAGTATCCTCTCTCGGTAACGTTCATCGATGCTTTAATCCTACCCGCTTTGTAGGTACATCACTCAAGCAAAACGAGCTTTATGTGACTTTTTGGCACTTAGACAAGGCTACCAAAGTCTCGGTAGGAGAGATAATGCAGTTCTTGCAGGGTTTTTGCGGCTGCACCGTTCGTCTTCTCATCAAGGCCATGCCAGGTACCTTTAAGATCGCGGTAGCCAAAAAGATTGAGTCCGAAGAGCTGATCACGGGCACCAAGCTGGGCTTTTTGATGTGGTGTGAGCGGTACGCCTATCTGCTCAAGGCTTTGCGCGGCAAGGTCAGAAGCACTAGCGACTTGGTTTTGTGCCGCTTGGCTGCTGCCTGCGATTTGGTAGTTTGCCCAGATGAGGTAGTCACTTTGGTATAGACGCTCCTCGTGCGTTACTGTGTCTTCACCGATATAGAGAGCATCATTGATGACATTGGAAAAATAGGGTTGATGATCACCAAAAAAGACAAGCAAAACAGGGCGGTCGAGCTTGCGTAGCTGGCTGACAAAGTCTTTGAGAGCTCGATCGGATTCTCCAATGCAAGCAAGGTATTCTTTGATGAGGCAATTGGTGTTGTCGTCGAGCTTGGCATTGCCAAAGCTTGTGTATGGCATCATTTTGTCGGCGGGAATGCCACCTTGGTCGTAGCCACTGTGATTTTGCATCGTGACCGTAAAAATAAATTGTGGCTGCTCGCCAGATTGTAGTATGTCCAAAATCTTGTCGTAACACGCTTCATCACTCACGGCATTGTGGAAACTCTTTGCATCCTTAAAATCGTCAATATCGTAGAAATGCTCAAACCCCATGGCCTTATAGCTGCGATCGCGATCCCAATTTGAAGCGAGATTGGGATGTACGGCCAAACAACGATAGCCCTGCTTGGCAAGCTGACGGGGCAGAGTTGCAACCTTCGTGAAATCATAGAGGGTGTAAGGATATTTGCCGTTACCCACAAACGCCATGGATTGCCCGGTAAGAAATTCAAATTCGGTGTTGCACGTGCCGCCACCATTGACGGATACGGCGAGTTTGCCACGCCTGAGGACATTGGAAAAACCCTGCTTGAACCACTCGGGTCCCAGGTAGCCACCAAAATCGTCGTAGAGCGTAAGGTCGGTAAAGGTTTCATTCATGACAACTACGATGGAAGGCTTTTGCTCTTTCCACTGTGCCTGAGCTGCAGAAAGTCCGGGGTTTTTGTCTGCGGTTTTTTCGTAGCGACCAGCGAGCTCGTTTTCCGCTTTTTTGGCAGCTTCGACAGAATATCCCGCTGGTTTTTTAATGGGCAAATCTTGAGCTTCTGCGATAAAAGAAGGGAGGAAGCAGTACTTTTTGTGATCAAGAAGCTGCCACTCCCACCAATATTCGACCTTGATATGCAATTGATTTTGGTAGTTAGGGACCAGCAGCATAAAGGCAAGCGCAAGGGCTGCCAGTCCCGCAGCACTCCAATGACGTAAAAGGCGAGAAGCAAGACTTGTGTGGCTCTGCTCGTAATATAGAAGTGAGCAGCAGAAAATACCTAGCGCCGCACAGCTAAAGCCGAGAAGCATATGTGCTTCGAGTTGGTAGTTGTAACCACCACTTACTGCTGCAGCAGTGCCTGCTGCGTAGAGGTCGCCTATGCTTAATACGGTACCCTTAAACGTCAGTACAAAGCCTTGCACCATCCCAATACATGTAAAAGTTATTACACCGAGAGCAAGAGCAATCCCTGACCCCAAAAAGAGCTGGTGTATCAGGAGTAAAACGAGCAGTATGAGCAGTAGTTCCAATGCTGCAGCATGTGGCAGGACAAAAGGAAAAAAAGTATTCCAGCTAAGTTCAAGTGCACACAAGGTGCTGATGCAAATCCAGAGCAAAAGTTTTGCTTGTACACTGAGCCAACTCTTTTTTCCGCGGAGTTTTTCGCGTTCGATTTGTCGTTCGTAAAGTTGTGGCGCAATAAGACGACGGCGCAGGCTTGCATGTCCGCAAAACCATAGGGTATAGGCGCTAATTGCAGCGATGAGGACGCTATCTGTATAAGGCCAAATCAGCAGGCAGGCAGCAATTATTCCAGCTATGACAGCAAAAAGGCCAGACCAGAGGACATCGCTTACACGTGGTATTTGCGTATGGTTTTGCTTGTCTAGGTGGTGGCGTGCTTTTGCTATTTCTGCGCAGAGTACGACTGCAGATGCCGTGAAGGTTGCAGCCGAGATGAGCGCCTGCGGTGTCATTTGTTAGCTTTCTTGAGAATGGGTGTGAGATCAAGGTCAAGATCAACGGGTCCTTCAATGCCGGCTACGCTACCTGTGCTGGAGTACTGCCAGATAGCCATCCGAATTGAGGAGGAGGGCACACTAGCGTACTCGGCATACCAAAAACCGCGAGAAGCGAGTTTTTCGGTATCAAAGCCCATAAGTCCACTCGCATTGCCGTAGACCATAGCAGAATAACCAGCCTCTTCGATGCGCTCACAGAAGGCAACAGCTACGGCAGTGCGCTCATCAAAACTCATCTCCTTAACACGTTCGGTTTTGAGGTTGCCTGTCTCAAAGTCAAAGACAATAGGATAGGAGATGGTGGTGTTTTTGATGGCATTGAGCACAAGGTCTGCTTCTTCACGAGCTTCATCGACGCTCATTGCCTGTGAGTAAAAATACACGCCAAGCTTAAGTCCCGCTGCGCTTGCGCCGGCGAGGTTTTTCTCGGCAGTCTCATCCTCAGCAATTTTGCCAATATCGGCACTGCGGTAGCCTACGCGAATGTAAGCAAAGTCAATGCCGTCAGCAGCCACACGCTCCCAGTCAATGGTTCCTTGATGCTGGGAGACATCGATACCCGTATAAGAGAGGGTTTTCCCGTCTGAGACATACGTGATGCGACCCTTATTGTCAGTTTTAAGCTTTGACCAGTCATAGGGGTTGTCATAGAGCTTGGAAGCATCAACGCCTGTATTAATTTGGTTTTGAGTGGCGGGTGCCTGGCAGGCGACCAAACGAAAACCCATAATGACTGCTGCTACTACCAATACGAGCAATACGGGTAAAAACGTAGAGGAATGCCTACGCTCATTACGGCGACGCGGGTTGGCGGGCTTGCGGCGAGCTGCAGCATTACTATGGCGGGCATCAGGGCGCTGCCTTGAGGCGGAAGAAGTTCTTCTTCTTGCCCGGGCGGTATTGGCACTGAAGTGTGCATGACGCTGTCTGTCTCTGTGCGTTGGCATGTGCTTGCGTCTTCTAGCTGACAAAAGCTCACCTCCTTGTCTGCTTTGCGTGGCTTGTGTGTACAGGCCTCATATCTTGTTTATCAACGGCAGCGATCTTGGGTAATCGTGTCGATGTAGAGTTCTCTCCCCTGTAGTTTAGCGCGCCTCTCAAAGACCTGCGATATACTCACAAACCAAGACAAAGTTTATGGAGGATGCTCATGTTTGAAACACCTCATCATTATGAAGAAAAGCCAACCTTGGCCTCAGATGCCGAGCTGTGTGAGCTGATAAAAGATGATGATTTAATCTATACCGCGACGCAAATTTTTGATGCGCTTTCGGATTATACGCGCTTTAGGATTTTGGGGGCGCTGTCAATGGGGGAGCGCAGCGTCAAGGAGCTCGAAGAGGTGTGCAATGTGTCCCAATCGGCGGTCTCGCATCAGCTACGTTTGTTGCGCGACCGCGGTCTTGTGTCGGCGAGGCGCGAGGGTCAGCGGTCGGTGTATACCATTGCGGATGATCATGTAAATACACTTTTGCGTGTCGGTCTAGAACATGCCGGCCATACGTTTGAGGGAGTTTAGTAGATGCTCAAGGTAGACCATGCAGTGCTGCATGTTTTTGATTTAGATACGGGTTCGTGCATATTGTCTGAACGCGAATTAGATTTGAGTGAGCGTCAGCCGCGCTCGTATGTGCAGCGCATGATGCGCAAGGCAACAGATAGTCCTGATAACAACACAGCAAGACTTGAGACAACATCAAATTTGGGATCCGAATTGTTGCGCTATGCACAAGGCATACGAACTCTTGTAGACCTATCGCAAGATATTGCTCGCGAGCTATGGGAACAGCTGCGCCTGAGTGAAGAGGCGGTGCCCTGCGATTTGCTCGTAGCTGACTTTACTGATACTGAGGCGGCACATGCAACTTTGGGGACAAAAATCGATGTTGATGATGAGCTGCCTTGGGATGATGAAAAAGGAGAAGATCGTAGTCGTCGTTTCTTGGGCATTATGTTGCTGCCGCGTAAGCGCGCCTTTGTGCATCAGCTGATGGATAGGGATGGCGTCTCAGCAAGTGGGCTTTCAACCAATGATTCTGCTTTGCCCAATCCTACACAGAAATTGTCGCACTACATGGTGATCGATATGGACACTTTCGAAGTAGGTATCGTTGACGAAAAGATACAACTTGCCGGCAATCCTTGGCACCTGCTTTCTCAGACCTTGTTGCACTGCACACCAGCGCCTTCCCCACGCAAGGTAGTAGATACGGTGGTACGCATTGCAGGCGATATTGCTGAGCAATACGGTGAACCAGCGGCGCTTGCTATAGCTGATGCCAAAGATTATGTGACCCATAGTGCACAGCAAGATAGTGCGATTACACCGCGTGAGCTGGGTGAGCAAGTATTTGCAAACAAGCCCGAGCTTGCAAGTCGTTTTGCAGCGGCGGTGCAGGAGGAAGCTTTGCCCGAAGAAGTTCACTTGCGTGCCTCGACAGCAAATCGTTTGGCAAAAAGTCACCGCATACGTACGGATACTGGTATCGATATTACCTTCCCGTCTGCCTATGCATCCGACCAGCACTACATTGAGTTTGCACAGGACCGTGAGGGCGGCATCCAGATTACTATTCATGCCGCACACATCGAAAATCGTTAGTTTTTGCTTAGTCCGCTTGGCGAGAGTTTGAAAGCAAGGCGCGTGGGTAAGTTTTATATTGGTTGTAGGAACGTACGATGATGTGTTGTTGATGAGAGATGAGAAATTATGGCAAAGCTTGAGCTTTTTTATAAACCAGATTGTCCGTGGTGTCACAAGGTCATGGATTTTATGGATGCTCACCATATCGAGCTTGAGATGCACGATATTTACGCTGAAGAAGACGGCGATGCCGAACGTGCTCGCCTTATTGAGATTGGTGGCAAGCGTCAAGTACCCTGCCTTTTTATTGATGGCAAGGCTCTCTATGAGTCCAGCGACATTATTGCTTATTTAGGTCGTGAGTTTGGCATTGCTGAGGATATCTCGGCAGATACGGACATTCCTTCAGGCACTGCTTGCTCGATTGCGGGTGGTTGTAGCTTCAAATGAGTAGTCTGCCTCACATCGACACCAAGGTTTTGATAGCCACTGATTCCTT
Organism: uncultured Olegusella sp.; assembly: GCF_947253395.1. Taxonomy (GTDB): domain Bacteria; phylum Actinomycetota; class Coriobacteriia; order Coriobacteriales; family Atopobiaceae; genus Olegusella. The sequence continues at coordinate 4,239 of NZ_CAMXYY010000009.1, read as the reverse complement.
TAAGGGTTCTGCGACCAGTGCAAAAGCGGCTGAGCTCATAGCACAAGGTGTGCAGCGAATCTGTCCACAAGCTCATGTTCGTTGTGTACCTATCGCTGATGGCGGGGAGGGTACAGTTGATGCGCTTTTGGCCACGCGGGGTGGCGAGCGAAGAACGCTGCAGGTAGAAGGTCCTCTCGGGGGGCAGATTGATGTTTCATACGGTGTTTTGTCTGATGGCTCTGCTGTTATGGAGGCTGCTTCTGCTGCAGGTATCGCCCTGAGCTCTTGCAGCGAAGAAGATGCGTTGCATGCCTCAAGTTTTGGTCTTGGACAGATGATTTTAGATGCGCTTGACCGTGGGGTAGGTCGTATTTATCTAGGCTTGGGTGGTACTGGCACAAGTGATGGAGGAGCAGGTCTTGCCCAAGCACTGGGTGCTCGTGTGTTGGCACTTGATGGCAGTGAGGTTACTCGAGGCCTAGTTGGTTTGCGTGATGTTGTGCGCATTGACCTTTCAGGCTTAGATTTTCGTCTCAAGGTAACCGAGATTATTCTGCTGACCGATGTGACAAATCCTTTATATGGGCTTGATGGTGCAATCCACGTATATGGTCCTCAAAAAGGGCTTCCCCAAGACAAGTTGGGTATGTTTGATTCGTGGATGGTACGCTACGCCCATGCGATGATGGAATCGGTGGGTAAGGATATATCCCGCATACATGGTGCAGGAGCTGCAGGTGGTCTGGGGTTCTGCTTGGCTGCTTTGTGTGGGGCTACTCCCAAACGTGGCATCGAAGAAGTGCTTAATGCCATTGATTTTGATCATATGTTGCGCGGTGTTGATTTGGTAATTACAGGTGAAGGCCGCATGGATGCGCAAACTGCCTCAGGCAAGGCTCCGGTAGGCATTGCTCGTCGAGCGCGTTCACGTGGTATCCCTGTGATTGCTGTGGTTGGCAGCCGTGCAGATGACCTTGGTGCGGTTTGGGGCCAAGGTATCGACTTGGTAATTCCTGCGCTCACAGAACCCATGACGTTGGCACAAGCTTGTGCCAGAACAGCCATCTCGTTGCCACTTGCTGGCGAAACAGCCATGCGTGCGTTTATGCTTGGACACCACTGACCCGTAAGGCGTTTTTTGATGATTAGTCGCACGCCTAGGCACGACGACGGATGGTGACATATTGGATAGCGAGCAAGATGAGCAAAACGCCCATCGTGACCAACGAAGCATAGATGGCACCCCGCAGTTTGAGTAAATGCACCAGGCCATATGAAACGGGCACCGAAATTGCAAACCCTAAGGTATAAAGCTTGGTTACCGCTTCTTGTTGGCGTACTACGGTAATAATCTGATACAAAAAGTCGATAGCGGCAGCAAGGCCGCCCGAGATAATCATCGCGTAGATGAGGTCACCAAAACGCTCAAAGTCAAGACCATAGCAGAAGCTCATGACTTTGATGCCAATGACGTTCATAAGCAACGCAACGATGGCAGTTACGGCGGCAGTGACTCCTAGCACGGCAAGAATGATGACGTCAAAGCGTCTTCTGCCACGTGGGTCTGCCCAGACATTTGCGAGGCGAACAAGCTGTGGCTTGTAGACAAAGCCGATGGTCATGATGATGGCATGTGCAGGGAAATAAATTGCGTTGTAGTAGAGCTGGTTGTCATAGGACAAAGCGCCTTCCATTGCAAACTTGGGCATGTTGTCGATAACGGCATAGAGGAAAAGTGCTGCTGCAGCGGGAAAACATTGGATAAAGATTTCGCGAATTTCGACGAATTCGGGCGCACGCGATTTGGGCGTTTCAAGGAGTGCCAAAGGTAGCGTTGCAAAGAGAAAAGTTGCTATAGCACCAATCAAAAGTGCCATACTTGCCGTAGCTAAATTACGGGTCAACAAGAGTACAGCGCTGCAGGCAATGAAGGTTACAGATGAGCGCAACGCCTGAGAAATGCCTGCTAGATAGAGTTTGTCTTGCTGTTGTAGACGTCCTTCATAGACATCGGCTAAGGCATCTATCATGCGGAAGCCAAAAACGCCAAAGCAAATCTGATTCATCTGATGGTCGTATCGGTGCAGTGCACACCACACAACACCTACTGCAACCATCAAGGCACAAGCCAAAAAACGCTGGATCTGATATGCCGCAAAGCTCTGCTCTTCGTGTACATCAGAAACTTGGAAGGTGCGCGCTCCATAGTTGCCAATAAACATCAACATCATGCCAGTCACGTATGCCATCGAAAACATACCGGCACCTTTGACGCCTACGAGCTGTGTGACCACAACTGTGAGAAAAGGAAACTCTGCACCCCAAGCAGCTAGGCCAAGCGAGTTCCAAATGTAGTCGCGTTGTGTGCGCCCTGCTCCATAGAGCTCTACCGCATCGCCAAATTCATGGCGGGTAACCGATTGCAGCAAGCGGTCCCACCAACTGTTGATAATGCGTACTAAAGGCGAGGGCTTATGTTCTGCGGGACTTGGTCTGCGAGCATTACGAGCTGCACGAACGCGACGGGCTTGGGCAGCACGAGCACGTCTTTGCTGAATAGTGGAAAATGCTTTGTTCACTCAAAACCCCTTTTGCGATTGTTTGTCTGGAACTGATTGTAAAGCTCAAGTTTGAATATGACCGTAAATTCTGAGTTTCTTTAAGGTCGAGATAAGGTAACACGCGTGCAACGCGACAAAATCGCGCTATGGTATCTGGGTATGTGCAAAAAGCGCAACAACTTGCGCTTATATACTGCACGGAAGGAGCAATGATGCAAGAACAGGGGAGTACGGTACCCCAGGGCAAAAGTGCTGCTGCACGAGCGTTTGATGCGGTAAATGTGCCCGATCAGATTAAAGACAACCTTTCGCTTTTTCTGCGTTTGGTAAGCACCATCATCCAAGAAAATGATCCCAGCTTGCTTGCAACCTTTGAGGACCTGCTTGCTGCTGAGGCAGATTTATATAACAAGAGCTTAGATACCAGACAGCGCGAAGCGATCTTTGAAGATGCGGTGAGTATCATAGATTCGCTGCCGACCGAACAAGCAACACTCTTAATGCGTGCGTTTGCAACTTTTTTTCATTGCGCAAATATTTGTGAGGAGAGCTATCGCGTACATGCGCTTAAGGCTCGCGAGGCCGAACACAAGCCCTCTGTGGAAAGTGATCCTGTCAACGAGCTAACAGTTGCTTATCACGAACTCACTCTTGAGTGTGGTAAAGAGGAAGCAGATCGTCTGCTTGAGCGTCTAGAGTTTCACCCGGTGTTTACCGCACATCCTACTGAGGCGCGTCGCAAGGCAGTCGAAGCTAAAATTCGTCGTATTGCCGATTTGCTTGAGGAACGTTCGCGTCTATCAGGCATTGGCTTGGTGGAAAATGAACGCCTGATGTTGCAGGAAATCGAGGCCCTGCTGCGCACTTCTCCCATTGCGCTCAAAAAACCCACGCCTGTTGAAGAGGCTGATACGATTTTGGGTATTTTTGATGCGACGCTTTTTGATATGGTGCCTGAGGTATATCGACGTTTTGATGACTGGGCACAGGGAGATAAGGCCGGTCTGCTGCCGCCTAAATGTCCCGCGTTTTTCCATCCCGGAAGCTGGATTGGCTCTGATCGCGACGGCAATCCTAACGTAACAGCCAAGGTGAGCCGGGATGTAGCTGAGAAATTCCGCGTGCATGCGCTTGAGGCGTTGGCACAACATACCCATGATGTGGGCCGCAATATGACACTTGATGTGTCAACAACTCCAGCGTCTGCAGAATTGCTCAATCTGTGGAATCATCAAGTTGAGATGAGCGAGGGACTCACGAGTTCTGCTCTTGAGCGCTCGGCGTTTGAGACTCATCGTGCTGTTATGCTGGTAATTTCCCAGCGTTTGCGCGCAACGGTGAGCCGCACAGCAGACGTGATGTATCCATCTGCGGAGGTATATATAGAGGATTTGCAAGTAGTGCAACGATCGCTTGCTGCGGCAGGGGCCGTGCGCACTGCGTATGGTCCCTTACAAAAATTGATTTGGCAAGCGCAAACCTTTGGCTTTCATTTGGTTGAGATGGAGTTTCGTCAGCATTCCGTCGTGCATGCTCGAGCGCTGGCGGATATCCATGAACATGGGCGTTGGGGCGAACGTGGCCAGCTCAATCCGATGACTCGAGAGGTACTGGATACCTTCCGTGCAGTCGCGTGGATTCAGCGGCGCAATGGTGTCAATGCTGCGCGCCGCTACATCATCTCGTTTTCTAAAAC
>NZ_CAMXYY010000008.1 GCF_947253395.1 uncultured Olegusella sp. | reverse complement strand
CAATCAGCAAAGATGGTTCGTTCTTCGAGTTTTCACAAATTCTGACCTGCGGTTTTATGGATGGACATACCGAAGTTTGAACCATCTACGGTTGGAGGAGTCGAAGCTTGAACCATCTGTTATATATTCGCTTAACACGCGTATTTACCTGCGGATGTTTGGTAATTCCCGATAGTAATGGCTTAATAAAATAAGGCTCCTACCAGCGGAAACACTGATAGGAGCCTGAAACGTCATGGTGGAGGCGCGGAGAATCGAACTCCGGTCCAAAGCAACTCCCTGACAGGTGTCTCCAGGTTCAGTCAGCGATTTAATCTTGGATGCTGTACACACGCTGACCAGCGCGCAGTATCCCAGTCGGTTCAGTCTTTGCTTGCGGCATACCGACTACGTTCGCAAGCGCATCTCCCTAGATGACGTCACACCGGGGGCGGGAGTGTTCCCCGGATAGACGCGCCAGGCTTAATTAAGCGGCGAGAGCCATGGAAGGCTCAAAAGAAAGAACGTTGTCGTCAATTCAATTTTGACTGTACCCCTGTTTTACGTGGCGAGGAGACCACGACCTGCTGCCCATCTCAGAATTACCCTGTCGAAACCAGTCGCCCCCAAAAAAATAAGCCGCTGGCATGCAGTTACATACCAGCGCTGGCACGCCGTAGCGCACCAGTCAAAAAGGGGCACAGGGCCACCATGCGAATTTCAAAGTACCAAAGTCTTTAGGGGACAACATCATACAGCAAATAACTTATTTAGAGACTCGTAATTGGTGGTGCATCGATCATGAAGCAAAATGATACCTTTGTCGAATAAGAAGTGAAAAAAGTTGCAAGAGGCTAATTCTCTGCGTATGCTTAAGTACAGCCTGTATTGATGGAGAGAGGAGTAGCCATGCGTCCCCACGAGTCTTTAGGATCAAAAGTTTTATTTGCAATTGCTTCGTATTAATCTGTACGTTGATGGTTCGAAAGCGCAGCTAGGCCCATAGAAAAATAAAAGCAAGACGTGGACATGTGGCGACAAACTATACTGCATACTCAAAAGGTGGAGACCTTTGCTCTCCTATGAGGGCGGAGCTTCTCAGAGAAGGTTAGAGCATGTCGAAGGAAGTAAGAGAATTACAACGCAAAAAGAAAAACCTGATAACCACTTTAATTGTCGGGATCCTAGCGGTGGTTACTCTAGGCTTTATTGTGGCGGAATACCATCATTCGGCTGAGCTTACACGTCAGGCAAATATGCTTGAGGAACAAGAGCAAAAAGACATCGCTGCTTCGAAAAAGACATATCAGCCTGAGGAAACATTTAGTCTTACCGGAAAAGCAGACTCCAATAGTAATACGGATTTATTTGCGCAAAGTCTTACGTGGGTAGGCACTCTGCAAATGAAAGTCTCAGCACCGCAAGTCTTTGATACCGCACAAGAGGCGGGTTTTGCTCCAGAAGATGAGCTATATATCCCATCAGATCTGAAGAAATCTGATAAAAAACTCTTAGTGGTAGAAATTAGCATCACCAATGTAGATGCAAAGTGCAAGCAGTACGTTATCGATAGTATAGGGTGTCCTGCTATACTGATTGATTATGTTTTGAATAATTCGGGAAATACATCTGGTTCAAAAAGTGAGCTGGCATATTTTTCAGGCCCCGCTCTTTCACAGTCAAAAGATCCAAAAAAATCAAAAAACTATATATGGGCAGAGCCGGGAGAAACCATAAAGGTGCGTTGCGGATACTTCATTGATGGCGATGCTACTCAACAAACGCATATGCTCGATCTGTCTCCCGATGGAGACCTGGCCCATACGGTACAAGTTGAATTAAGCAGTTCAGCGAATACAAAATGAGTGACTGTTTATGAGAAATATTTTTATCATTGAGCTTAAAAAAGCTCTAGGGAAAAATCCGTGGTTTTGGGGATCGTTGGCTGCGGGCGTACTCTTAGCATCGCTGTCTGCCTTGCAGAGTTACGTTATTTTTTCAAATACCCTCAGCGAAGCGCTTGAGCTCTGGAACATAGAAGATGTTGGCTACTCATCTGTGGGCTGTTATGCATTGTGGCTTCCCATCAGGACAAGCGAAATTGCCGCGGGAGTTTTCTTTCTGGTATGGCCTTTGATAGTTGCTCTTCCCTATGCATGGGCTTGGAATGAGGAGCGCATCTGTGGCCTTGAGGCTCAGGCGGCCGTGCGCGCGGGTCGAAAATACACTTTAGCGGCAAAACTGCTGGCAACATGGGTTACGGGGAGTCTCTGTATCACAGTTCCCTATCTTATTAACCTCGTGACTTGTGCATGTTTTGCACCTGCAATGCCTCTGCTTGCGAGTGACTTAATTTATCACGCAGTAGGGCCAGATGCGCTCTTTTCCTCACTTTTGTTTATGCATCCTCTAGCCTTTTGCATTTTGTGGACCTGTCTTGCCGGTTGTATTGCAGGCTTATGGGCCGTAGCTGTTTCTGCTGTTGCAGTTGCGATGGAAAGTTTCTCCAAAGCTTATGTCGGCTCGTATCTTTTTCTGATTGTACTTTCATTTGTGGGAGGAAAACTGCGACTTAGTGTAGGCGAAGCTATCGGGAAGAATGTTGTGCGCTCAGCGCTGCTTGGCATGGACGTCATGCATGCGTTGGCAGTTAGGAGTCTGCCGCATGTGGCGGCCGCTTTCATACTCTTGTTTATTGCGTTATTGTTTTTTATAGGACTTTCTCTATGGGTGTTCATAAGAAGAGACTATTTATAGAGGATATCGCGATGGCGATGCGGGTTGCTCGACTGATTTTGCATATTTGTCGTATGCGGATGGTCGTCATATGCATCGGTATAGCGGGCCTTTGTGCCATCATTTCGTTATCTCTCGCTCACGATGCGCAAGAAGTGGCAGTAGCTATGCAGGCGGGTGACATTTTGCTTCATATAGCTGCTGGAGATTATCGCGGTTTTAATCCTACATGGTTTCTTTTTATGATGTTGATGACAAGCCCCGCAATCTTTGTGGGACAAATTATAGGCAAGCCGCTTGAGGCGAAATTATTGATTGCTGGGAAAAGACGCCAGACGGTGTGGTCTGGATATTGTCTCGCTGTCGTGATGCTCGTAGTCATTTCCTTAGGCGTGTTAGTGCTCTGTGCCTACGCTTTTTCAATAGGTACGGGTGGAAAACCATCCTTATCGGCGGTTGCGCCAGGAGTCTCTTTGTGGCATTCAAATCATGCAGGAGATTCGATTGAAGCCGCACAAGTCTGCACATTTCTATGCGTTCTTCTCATTGGCTGTATTGCACTGGGTTTCTTACAGCTTTTTATGAGTAGCATTTCTAACTCTTTTATCGTATTTCTCTTTCAAGCAATTCTTTTTGCGGTAGCGATGTTGGGACAGGCAACGTCTCCCATCTCGTACCTTATGACAAGTAGGTGTGCACTTTTTGATGCGGGGGGTTTAGATGTTTACCAAGGCGCCTCCATGGTCGGCGCTTTAGCTTTATTTTTCTGGGTGGCAGGGAGTATTTTTTACAGAAGAAACGGCATCAAAAATAGAGCGAGAAATTGCAGGGAAGTCTTTGTGCGGACTGCTGGTGCCAAGAAGAACGATAGATGTGTTTCCTTTGGCCTATTACTGAAGTCTTTATTAGGAGCTGGCCGTTTTCAGCTGTTTCTTATATGCCTTTTTGGGATAGGCATATCTCTCGCACAAGTTGCTGACCTTATGAGCCTGGTAGCAGACGAACCACAATGTGGACCAGTTTCTTTTGGAGACTTACTCTTTTGGTCGGTGTGGGGCTCGTCAACACCCGAACCGTTACTTGGTGCGATAACTACGGCAAGGATGCCAGTAATTCCCTTTGCGTGGATAATAAGAGTGCTTCTACCCCTTGCGTTAGTTTTTATTGCATCTCTTGATGTGCGGAAAAATCACCTTGTTGTTGCGTGTGGAAGTAGACGAGCATATTGGTTTGCTCGCTGCGCTTATATCTTCATTCAAATAGGCGCATATTGGCTCATGACAGCGTTGGCAGTTTTCTGCTGCGGCGCGACTCTTCATGCTGATTCATCGATTATGAGTTCGCATGCACTGGCAGATCTGATTTCTGTTGATGGAAATGCTGCGAGCCTCCCGCTCATAAACAGTCTTATTTTGTACATTCAAGTGGTCTGTATATCGAGTGCGCTGGCTCTTATTCAGGAGTGCCTCACACTCTTTTTTGATGCGAAGACAGTCTTTCTAGGACTCACAAGTCTTCTATGCATCTCGATTTTTGTATCTATGCCTCTTTTGCCGGGAGAGCACATGATGATAGCGCGAGAATTTGTACGCGTTACGCAGCACTTGTCCTTGAGCTCGTTTTTTGTTGTTTGCCTCGTGAGTGCCGTTTGCGCTACATGTTCAATTGTTTGGGGAGCCAAAAAAATTCGTACTCTGGATATTATTTAGGAGTAATCATGAGCTATGTCGAAGTATGCAAGGTGAGTAAACGCATTGGCCCTGAGGAAGTTCTCTCAAACGTTAACTTCGAGGTTGATCTAGGGAGCATCGTGGGTCTTGAGGGAGAAAATGGCTCTGGCAAAACGATGGCGATGCGTACCGTATGTGGCCTTGTAAGGCCTGATACAGGGACTGTCAGTGTGGACGGCAAACAGTTATGGAGACAGATTGACTTTCCGCAAAGTCTAGGATTTTTGATAGAGGAACCGGCTCTTCTTAATTCCTATTCTGGCTTAAAAAATCTTGAGCTGCTTGCTTCTATTCGAAATACCGTTACTAAAGAAGAACTTAAACAGGCCATGAATCGCGTGGGACTTTTACCAGATAATAAGAAACCCTGCAAAACGTATTCTTTAGGAATGAAACAGCGTCTTGGTATTGCGTTAGCGATAATGGAACATCCAGAGCTGCTTGTATTAGATGAGCCAACCAATGCTCTTGATGAAGAGGGTAGGGCAATGCTTGTCAATGTTTTACAAGAAGAGAAGAAGCGTGGCGCGGCTATTCTTATTTCAAGTCACGATCAAAATTTTTTAAGCTCGATATGTGATATGAGCTACCACATGAGTTTTGGAAAAATATGCAAAGCACAAACTAATAACGTAAAAGGGGAGACGCGATGATGTCTCTCTTTCATTTCCGTATCGCGAAACGTTTGATTATATCTATCGTTATATGCGGCCTCCTCATAGGTATACGTATCTGGTGGGTCAATCACCATCTCCCTCAAATCCCCGTTGAATCTTACAAAGAAAAGACCTGGGTGCCTCTTGAAGGGGCTTTTGAAGAGGTGGCTAATGAAAACGGTGAAGGCACAAAGCATTACTCGCTTATGGTGGAAAGTGCTGTGGTGCGGACATATGACGATTATCTAGAAGCGCACGGAGTTACTCCCGCACATCCGGGCGCTCATGGAACCACTCCTTGCGTTGTAGATGTAGCGATACGCGTACGCAATGAAGGCCCCGGACAAGGTGGCTTATCAATTTTTAGTATGGTCTTGGTTTCAGAACGACAAAACCAGTACTTTGTACCAGATGTTTTTGAAACAGACTCACTATGGCCACAAGTGCAAAAGGGGGCTAATTCAACTATTAGTATCAAGCCTGGAACTGAGCTTGTCATGCACATCCCCTATGTCACTAATGCTGTTGGCAGTGACGTGTATGCTACGCCGATGAAGGATCGCCAGTTTTATCTTCTGGCCTCTCGTATGCCTACAAGAAAACTCATTAACGTTTCAGCAACGGTAGACTAATCTAGACACTGTTTAGCAGATAGACAGGAGCCAAGATGAGCATACAAAATCGCATCGCTTTGGTGCTTGAAGGCGGTGGCTACCGAGGCATCTTTACGGCAGGCGTACTCGATGTGTTGATGGAGCGAGGGCTGGGCGATGAGTATGCCAGTGTTTGGGGTACCTCTGCTGGTGCGATGAATGCTGTTAACGTAAAGAGTCGCCAGATTGGGCGCACTATGCGCATCATGCTTGCCTTTCGGGATGATCGTCGCTTTATGTCCTTTATGTCTTTGGCCAAGACAGGCGATTTAGCCAGCGGTGAGTTTATCTACGACGAAGTCCAAAACAAGCTCGACCCCTGCGATTATGATGAATTTTTTGATAATCCTCTGGAGCTTTATGCAGTAGCAACTGATGTCGTGTTTGGTACGGCTGCCTACCTACCTGTGCGTAGCAAAGAAGATTTTTTGGCGGTGCGTGCTTCTGCATCATTGCCCGTAGTTTCTCGTATGGTTGAGTTTGGCGGGCATCGCTATCTTGATGGCGGCACCAGCGATTCGGTTGCCTTTGAAGCGGCTCTTGGACTTGAAAGTGCAGCTGGCTCACTTCCCGAAGGGTATGTACCAGCAGACCGAGCACTTGTCGTGCTTACCCGCGACCGCACGTATCAAAAAGCCGCCTCATCTCAACGCCTTGCTCTTCGTTCACATCTTTATGACAATTATCCCTACTATCTTGAGGCACTTCGTACACGTTATATCCGCTATAACGAGCAGCGCAAGCGTTTGTGGCAACTTGAGGAAGAGGGACAAATCCTTGTTATCGCTCCCGATAAGCCTGTAGAAGTTTCTGTCAATGAACATGATGGAGCGCCCTTGCTCGACCTCTATCTTCAGGGTCGCCGTCAGACGCAGGCGCGTCTTGCTGAGATTGACAAGTTTCTGCATCCTGCCGAAAAATAAAAAATTTATAAAAATGAATAAGCGAAAAGCCGGTTCAATCAACCTAGTATTTTGCTAGGTAATAAAAAAGCGGTATTCAATAATAGTACCAGTTGATGAGGCAGTATCCCGTTTAAGGTAGATTATGACCGTCTGCCGAAATTCAATGGCCGCGTCATCAAAGTTGTTTGCATTATTAAACAAATGCGTGCGCAAAAAGCGCTCGTTCAGTCATCGACGATAGTTGTCGGGTAAGCTCATTCGAAAGGGGTATGCATGTCAGCCATCTCTCGTAGGCAGTTTATTGGTACGTCCGGTGCGGTAGCAGCTATGCTCGGTCTCGCAGCATGCGGTGGTCAGCCTGCTCCTTCCAGCTCTGGTAGTGGAGCTGGACCTGCTGGAAAAGGCGGCGGCACCATCACGGCTGGCTCTGGCTACGCAGGCAACAACTTCCACCCTGGTACGACTTCCTCTGCATTTTGCATGGGTGTCAACATCAACGTGATGGAAGGTCTATACGGTTTCGACTTCCATGACTTCTCGGTCTACAACCAGCTTGCAGCTGATGACCCCGTCAAGGTTGACGATACAACGTATGAAATTACTCTGCGCGACGGTGCAAAGTTCTCTGATGGTACCGATGTCAAGGCAGAAGATGTTGTCTCCTCCTTTAAGCGTGCAAGCGCTGAGGGCAATATCTATCAGTCTTTCCTAACTCCTTTCTCTGCACTGGAGGCAAAAGACGACAAGACCGTTACCGTGAAACTTGCGTATCCGTTTGGTCTTATCAAGCAGCGCCTCGCTGTCTTTGGCGTTATCCCCACATCCATGAGCGATGATGACGCTACTGCCAAGCCGATTTGCACGGGTCCTTGGAAGTTTGACGAAATCAGTGCTGATGGCCTTACCGTTACCTTGGTTCCCAACGAGCATTACAACGGTAAGTTCCCCGCAAAGGATGAGAAGCTCACCTACACGTCTATGGTTGACGATACCGCTCGTGTAACTGCGGCCATGGATGGCACGACGATGGTTATGGAGAACGTCCCTGCTGACTCCATCGATCAGCTTACGGGTGCGGGTCTCAAGGTTGACTCTATCCAGGGCTTCTCTCTGCCCTTCTTGGCATTTGACTGCGCTAAGGATCCTTGGAAGAACAATGTTGCTCGCCAGGCTATCTTCTATGCCCTTAATATTCCCAAGATGATTGACAACGTTTTGCTCTCTCAGGCAACTGCGGCTAGCTGCTACATCCCCGAGACGTTTGCCAACTACAACAAGGCAGCAAATGTCTATACCTATGACCCCGAGAAAGCAAAGAAGCTTTTGGCTGATGCGGGTGTCACCCCTGGCGCTCTTACTCTAAATACCACCGACCACGGTTGGATTGTCGCTATGGCAGCGCAGGTCAAGGAAGACCTGGATGCTCTTGGCTTTAAGACCACCATCAATACCCAGCAGTCTTCGGCCGTCTATGCTGACCTCGTAAGCACAGAGGGCTGGGGCGACTTACTTTTGGCTCCTGGCGACCCCTCTTGCTTTGGTAATGACCCTGACCTGCTTATGTGCTGGTTCTATGCCGATGGCGCCTTTACCAAGACCCGCACGTTCTGGCAGGCGGGCAACCCTGATCAGTTCAAGGAAGTCAACGACCTCATGGACAAGGCACGTCAGGAAGTTGACCCAGACGCCCAGCAGAAGATTTGGAACGAGTGCTTCGATAAGATTTCCGAGTACGTACCTCTGTATCCCCTCCTGCACCGCAAGGTTTCCACCGCCTATAATGCCGAAAAGATTGCCGACTTTGCTGGCATCCCCATTCCTGGTATGGACTTCCTCGGTGCAGCTACCACCGGAGCATAAGCTTCCGGCGTCTATGCGCTGACAGAGAAAGGGTGCCAGCCTCTGTGGCTGGTACCCTTTTTCGCAAGAACCTTGGAGGTTTTTGTATTCTCCCGCGGGTGAGACGGGAGCGGACGCGAACAGAAAGGGGCCTCATGAACAATCTCCTGCGTCTCATTGGTAGACGTCTTATTGCATTTCCCATAATGATTATTGGTGTGTCGTTCCTTGTGTTTTTTCTGATGTCATTCTCGCCGGTAGATGAGGCATATGCGGCTCTTGGAGAGAGTGCCACCATAGAACAGGTGCAGGCATACCACAAGCAGTATGGACTTGATGATCCTTTGCCAGTGCGTTATGGCCGCTACATGAACAATTTTTTCCATGGCGATTTGGGTACATATGGTGTCAATAGGGCATCGGTTGCCGATCGTATTGCCTTGGCTTTGCCCGTCACTTTGCAGCTCACGTTTATTGGTTTGTTTATTGGTGCAGTTGTCTCCTTCATCCTAGGCGTGATTGCAGCGCTCTACAGAGATAAGTGGCCCGATCAACTGTTGCGCGTTTTTTCGATTGCAGCATTGGCTACACCCTCGTTTTGGTTGGGTGTCATGCTTATTTTGATATTCCTAGGCAAACTGCCTGTTTCTGGTCCCTTGCCACCTTTTGGTACGGCGGGCTACTGGGGACGCATGTTGCTTCCTGCTATTGCACTAGCGACTCCGCTTACTGGTCAGATGATTCGTATCGTGCGTACATCTATGGTTGAGGAACTTGATCGCGATTACGTGCGTACTGCTCGTGCGGCAGGCATTCCCTATGCCACCATTGTTAGCCGCAATGTTTTGCGCAATGCTTTGATTACGCCAGTTACAACCCTGGGTATGAAGATTGGTTATCTCATGGGTGGCGCTGTTGTTATTGAGGTTGTATTCAACCTGCCAGGAATGGGCATGACACTACTCGCAGGTGTTCAGGGCAACATTCCTACGCTGGTACAAGGCGTCACTACCGTGGTCGCCATCGCCTTTATTGTTATCAACATTGTGGTTGATATGCTCTATCTGCTAATCAACCCGCGCATTAGGTCGGTGTAGCCATGAGTAGAAAAGAACAGACAGAAAAGTTGGAGGCGCTGGCTGGTCGCAAGCCGCGACTTGGTGGCTGGAAACGCCTTACTACTCCTTCGAAAGTCGCTTTGATTCTCCTTGCAGTGGTTGCAGTCATTTCTATCCTCGCGAGCGTGCTTGCACCACACAGTCCGACGGAGATCTTCTCAGCACGAACTGCTCCTAATGGTCAGTTCTTTTTTGGTACTGATGATAAGGGACGCGATGTACTATCCCGCCTTATGTATGGTGGCCGCTACTCGCTTGTTATTGGCTTTGGCTCGGTAGTCGTTGCTCTTGTACTGGGCTCAATCCTTGGCGCCCTTGCTGCAGTTACCCGCAAATGGATCTCTGAAGTTATCATGCGTATCTTGGACATTATTATGTCCATTCCTGGCATCGCCCTTGCCGCTGTTTTGGTCTCAGTCTTGGGCAATAGCGTGCCAGCAATTATTGCGTCCATTGGCCTGATGTATACGCCACAGATTGCGCGTATTGTGCGTGCAAATATCATCTCTGAATATGGCGAAGACTATGTACGCGCAGTTGTGGTGTCAGGCGCTCGCGCACCTTGGATTTTGTGGAAGCATGTCCTGCGCAATTGCATCGCTCCCATCATGGTATTTACGGTGACATTGGTTGCAGACGCTATTGTTTTTGAGGCATCTCTTACCTTTATTGGTGCGGGCATTGTTGAGCCGACTCCTACTTGGGGCAATATTTTGTCTAATGCTCGTGGAGGCGTTTTGGCAGGTCGTTGGTGGCAGGCACTCTATCCCGGCCTAGCAATTATGTTGACCTCCCTTGCGCTTAATATTCTGGCTGAGGGTATCACTGACGCAATCGTTGCAGCTCCTACGGCTAATGTTGAGGCAAATAACGATTCCACGCGTGAAGAAGATCGTATTCTTGCCGATCCCGTCTCTGCTTACAAGGCTCAGGCTCCTGCCCTTGCTGCCTCACTTACTGCACTGCGTGATGTAGAACTTCAGCGTACCGACCGTCATAAGCCTGACTACGACGTGAAGCCTCTACTTGAGGTCAAAGACCTTTGTATTCGCTTCCCACGTCATGGTGATGTCGATGTAGTTGACCATGTCAGTTATTCCGTTCGTCCTGGTCAGACCATGGGCTTGGTGGGTGAGTCTGGTTGTGGTAAATCCATTACGGCTCTTACGGTGATGGGTTTGCTTGATCCACGCGCAACGGTCTCAGGTGAGGTTCTTTATGATGGCCGTAACCTGTTGGATCTTAATGACAAGGAACGTGAAGCCCTGCGTGGCAACGAAATCGCCATGGTGCCACAAGATGCCTTATCTTCGCTCAACCCGTCAATGCTCATTCGAGCTCAGATGAAGCAGCTCACCGATCGTGGTGGCACGCGCTCGGCTGAAGAGCTTCTTGAGCTTGTTGGTCTTGATCCCAAACGTACACTTGAAAGTTATCCGCATGAGTTGTCTGGCGGTCAGTGCCAGCGCGTGCTTATCGCTATGGCTCTGACGCGTGATCCACGTTTGGTAATTTGCGATGAGCCTACAACAGCGCTCGATGTTACCGTGCAAAAGCAGGTCATCAAGCTTTTGAATGAGCTACGCGAGAAGCTTGGCTTTGCCATGCTCTTTGTCAGCCACGACTTGGCCTTGGTGGCTGAGGTTGCTAACGACATCACGGTTATGTATGCCGGTCAGGTTGTCGAGCAGGCCCCCACGAGCGAACTGCTTGCAAATCCGATTCACGAATACACCCGTGGTCTGCTTGGCTCGGTGCTTTCTATCGAGGCTGCAAGTGGCAGGTTGCATCAGGTGCCAGGAACGGTGCCTTCGCCCAAGGACTTCCCCACAGGCGATCGCTTTGCTCCGCGTTCAAGCCATCCTGAGGTGGGCTTGGACATTCGACCTATCCTCAAGACTGAGGTGGGTCAGCCCAACCACGTGTACAACGAAATTCCCGACGAGGATATGATTGCTGCTGGTCTTGTACCACATGCACAGCAAGTCAAGGGAGGTGTTAAGTAATGAGCGAAACCATTCAGAACACTGCGCCCGATGGCACGGTAGATGGTGTTACCCCTATCATCTTTCTTGATGACATCAAGGTGACGTTCCGTACACGTACAGGACCCATCTTGCATCCTAATTTGGTGCAAGCAGTTAAAGGTGTCACGCTGCGCTTAATGCCAGGACGGACAATTGGCATTGTTGGTGAGTCTGGCTGTGGTAAGTCCACGACCGCCAACGTTATGTGTGGTCTACAGACGCCTACGGAGGGTAAGGTTTGGTTTAAGGGCGTAGACGTGACAAAACGCTCTGCTGAGGATCGTATGAAGATCGGTCGCGTCATTTCGGTTGTCTTTCAAAATCCAGCTACTGCGCTCAATGCTCGTATGACTGTGCATGACCAGCTCATGGATCCCTTGCTGGTGCATCATATTGGCAGTGCTTCCGAGCAAGAAAAGCGCGTGCGTGAATTGTTGGATATGGTCGGTTTGCCCTCAAGTAGCCTTCAGGCCTTGCCAGGTCAGCTCTCAGGTGGTCAACGTCAGCGCGTAGCTATTGCTCGTGCACTTTCGCTGGGGCCAGATGCAATCATTGCCGATGAGCCTACTTCTGCACTGGACGTATCGGTACGCGCACAGATTTTGAACCTCTTAACTGACCTTAAGCGTGATTTGGGTCTCGCAATGGTCTTTATCTCTCACGATATTTCTTCGGTGCACTATGTATCTGATGATATTGCCGTGATGAACAGGGGCAAGATTGTCGAATTTGGACCTTCAGACGAGGTGTTCCTAAATCCGTCAGATGGTTACACAAGGACCCTTCTTGCCGCTGCGCCTTCGTTGCTCCATCCCAAACTAGGAAGATAAATAGCTTGATTGTCTATGACGCGGTGTCTCATATGAGATGCCGCGTCTGCGCCCATCTGTCTCGTATATCTGGAGGTGGCTTGTGCCTGTAACTGCGTCTCAGCTCGCAGAACTCAAAAAAGCACAGGGTGCTATGGTACCGCCGCTTGACTTTGATGAGTTTTGGGCCGAGAGAATGGCTGAGGCCGATGCTATACCGTTGCGCTATGACATCTCGCCTGCAGACGAACTGCCCCAGTATGAGCACTGCCAGTTCTTTGATGTATGGTTTTATGGGATGGACGGAGCGCGGCTCTATGCAAAGTATGTCTTGCCAGTGACAGATGCGCCGGTGCCTTTGGTATTGCAATTTCATGGCTATCCAGGAGCTACGCGCAGCTGGTTTGAGCAGGCTTCTTTTGCAGGCTTGGGATATGCGGTGCTTGCCATGGATAACCCTGGGCAGGGCGGCAAAAGCGAAGATATTGGTGGATATAAAGGCACAACAGTTTCAGGGCATCTCATTGCAGGTCTTGATGGAGATATGAAAGATAGCTACTACGTGCGTCTTTATCAACATGTACGCATACTTTGTCGGATTGTGCGTCAGCTGTCGTGCATTGATCTTGCTCATGTCTTTGTGAATGGTGCATCCCAAGGTGGCGGGATGGGCATTGCTTGCTGTGCGCTTAATTCGGATTTGATTGTACGTGCCTCAATTTTATATCCCTTCTTGTCGGATTTTCGTCGCGTATTTGAGCTTGGCCAAGATGAACTTGCTTATGAGGGGCTGCGTTATTACGCGCGGTGGTTTGATCCAGATGGCACACGGCAAGACGAGATCTTTGGCAAACTTGCCTATATTGATACGCTGAGTTTTGCTCATTTAGTACGCTCGGAAGTGCTGTTTGGGTCTGGTCTTGCCGATACGGTGTGTCCTCTGCCTACGCAGTATGCCGTCTACAATGCACTCAACTGTCCCAAAGCTCACGTGACATTTCCATCGTTTGGGCATGAGGAAATCCAAGCGTACGATGATTTGATTAATGATTTCTATCAGTTGGGTCTTGTCGGCATAAGGGGAGGTGCAAACGCATAATGAGCACTCCTCGCGATTTTGAAGAGTACTGGCGTGCACGGGCAAGTCGAGTTTTGCTTGATCAAGACGTGCGGCGCCAACCCGCAGACGTTATAACAAGCAGTTCAAAGCTTAGATGTGAGTATCTGAGCTATCTTGCAAGCGATGGGGTAGAGCTGCATGCGCGCTATCTCCAGCCAAAACAGCTTTCGCAGGGACCTTGTGTGGTGGTTTTTCACGATGTGGGCCGACCACAGCGAGGTTGGTTTTATCTCTCTCGTTTTGTGTCACTAGGGTATTCGGTATTTGCGCCAGAGATGCGCTTATGGTCAGGCGATGTTACGCGCGGCTGGCAAAATGGCCCTGATGCTTTGGAGTTGGCCCAGATTATCGAAGATGCACTCACTGCTGTAGGCATAGCGGCAACTCAGACATTTTGCGCTCGCGCAGGACTCATGCTTTGGGGCGAAGGTTTGGGCGGAGCGCTTGCTTTAGACTCTGCTGCTTTAAGCTCGATACTTGTGAGTCCAGCCGCGCTGCTTACCTGCGCAGCGCTCAACCCTTCTGCGGCAAATTGGCGCCAGCTGTGGGAAAGCGATGCTGATGGGGACTTGACGGTAGGGTTACGTCGCTATTTTCGCGAAGTTGACCCAAGAGGTATAACTGCAGAAGCAGTGTTTAACACCCTGAGTTATGTAGATACGCGTTCATTTGCATCATTTGTAACAACGCAGACATTGGTGGGGCGCTGTTTGATGGATACAGAGGCATTGCCATCTGCTACCAAGGAGGTGGTGTCTGCTCTTGCGGGGAATGTGACCTGTGTGGATTATCCAAAATATGCCCATGAGCGTGTCAATGACTTTGAAAATAAACTTTTAGCTTTTATGCACCTGTAGACTTATTTGTTGAGAAAAAGTACTTCTGACATGTGAAAGGAAAGACAATGTCGGATTTCAAAATTCGTGGCGTTATACCTCCTGTAGTTGTTCCCGATACCGATGATCGCCAGCTTGATGTTGAGTCTTTTGAGCGCAGCATCAATCGCATGATTGATGCTGGTGTCGACGGCTTGTTCTTCTTGGGTTCATCGGGCGAGGCAGCTCTTGCCACAGACGAGCGTCGCGACGAAATTGCGCGTGAAGCTATGCGCATTGTCAACCATCGCGTTCCCGTTTTGCTTGGCATTATTGATACCGAGACCGAGCGCGTAATCGACCAAGGCAAGCGCGCACAAAAGCTGGGCGTAGATGCTCTGGTGGCGACGGCACCGTTTTATGCCTTGGGTGGGCAAGCTGAAAATGAGGCACATTTCCGTATCTTGCATGAAGCGCTTGATTTGCCGATTTTTGCTTATGACATCCCCGTGTGCGTACACACCAAGCTCGATTGGAAGATGCTCGTTCGTTTGGGTGAGGATGGCGTGCTTGCTGGCGTCAAGGACTCCTCTGGCGATGACATTTCCTTCCGCTATCTCTGCCAAGAAAATGAGAAAGTGGGACATCCCCTGTCGCTGCTGACTGGTCACGAAATCGTAGTTGATGGCGCTTATCTTTCCGGTGCTGATGGCTCGGTGCCCGGTCTTGCCAACGTAGAGCCTTCAGGCTACGTCCGCATGTGGAAGGCAGCTGAGGCAGGAGATTGGGCAACAGCTAAGGCAGAGCAGGACAGACTAAACGAAATTAGCCACATTTTTGATGTCACTTCAGGTGTGCAGGGCTTTGCGGCAGGCGTTGGCGCCTTTAAGACTGCGCTGCAGCTCATGGGTATTTTTGCGACCAATCAAATGCTTCGCCCCGTCAAGCGGCTTGAGGGTGCCAATGTAGAGGCTATTCGTACGGTACTGGTGAATAACGGTCTGCTCTAAGGAGGTTGACAGATGGCAAAAGAAACTGCAGTTATAGGCGTTGATATTGGCGGCACCAAGATTGCGTGCGGCATTGTATTGCTAAGTGAGGATTCAGTTTGCGTTGAGGCAGTCGAAAAAGTTCCCACTGAGGCCAAACGCGGTGGCAAACACGTTTTGGCTACTGTTATTGAGCAAGTCAAAGCTGCTCAAACGCGGGCTCGTGAGCTGGGTGTCACATCTGTTGGCGTGGGTATTTCCAGTGCTGGCGTGGTTAATCCTCGCAACGGCGACATTACCTTTGCAAATGATCTTATGCCTGGGTGGGGTGGTACGCATCTGGGAGCAGAAGTGAGTGCTCGCTCAGGTCTGCCTTGCCGCGTTTTGAACGATGTGCATGCCCATGCTTTAGGCGAGGCACGTCGCGGTAGTGGGCGTGGAATGTCGAGTTGTCTGGTGGTGGCTGTTGGTACTGGTATTGGTGGCGCGTATATAGAGCGTGGCACCATCATGCTTGGCGCTCACGATGAAGCAGGGCATATCGGACATGTTGCCTGTATTGCTGCAGCGGGCGTTCCTTGTTCTTGTGGAGCAACGGGTCATCTTGAGCCTATTGCTGCAGGTCCGGGCATTATCGAGGAATTCCTTCGCCTTGGTGGCAGTGATACTCAGGCAGATGGCAGTCCCATGGATGGTGCTGAAATTGACCGGTTGGCTGCGGCAGGAGACAGTGCTGCCAAAGGAGCAGAAGAGCGCGCTGGCAGAGCTTTAGGTGAAGTGCTTGGCAGCATGTGCAATATGCTTGATCCCGCCTGCGTCATACTGTCTGGGTCGGTAGCACAATGCGGCCCCGACTGGTCTGATGCCATGCATCAGGCGTTTATGGGACAAGCAATGCCTCCTGTCCAAAAGACAGCGATTGTCAGTGGCGAGCTTGGGGGAGAGGCTCCTATTATCGGTGCAGCAGAAAACTTCTTGCACTCAGGCTATGCAGAGATTAGTGAGTAGGGGGAAGCTTCATGGCAGTGCCACAGCTCATCCAAAATCTGAAAGGTAAGCTCATTGTGAGTGTTCAGGCTTATCCTGGCGAGCCCTTGCGGCATCCCGAAACTATGGCTCAGATGGCGCGTGCCTGTGAGCTCGGAGGAGCTGCAGCTATTCGCTGCCAGGGATTGTCTGATATTGCCGCTATCAAAGGCCGAGTGGATATTCCCGTTATCGGTCTTTGGAAAGAAGGCCATGAGGGCGTCTACATCACACCAACTCTGCGCCATGCTATTGCTTGCGTCAATGCAGGTGCCGACGTGGTTGCAATCGATGCGACGGATCGCCCTCGCCCTGATGGCCGAAGCTTTGAGCAGACCGTTGTTGATTTGCGTGCGCAGTGCGAGACATTGGTGATGGCTGACTGCATGACAATTGAAGATATTCGACATGCAGTAGCCGCTGGTTGTGATGTGATTTCGACAACCCTTTCGCACAATAAGGCCGCTATCAATACCACGATGGCAGAAGGCCCTGATTTGCCAATTTTGCGTCAAGCGGTTGAAGAATTCCCTGGTATACCTGTGATTTGTGAGGGGCATGTACATACACCAGCCGATGCTGCTGCTGCTATGAGTGCAGGAGCTTGGGCGGTTGTGGTGGGTACGGGCATTACTCATCCCACCTCTCTTACCAAGTGGTTTTGCGCGGCAATTGATGAATAGGGTGCAATCCAGTATTGTTGCGAAAGGTGTGGGTGGACGAGCGTTTTGTTCGGCTTAAAAATTGTGTGTTTGCGAAAGGAGATGTCGTATGCGCATCATCGAGGCAAAAGATTATGAGGATATGAGCCGCAAGGCTGCAGCCATTATTGGTGCACAGGTTTTGCTCAAGCCCAACTGCGCTTTGGGTTTGGCTACAGGTTCCACTCCTATTGGTGCATACAATCAGCTTATTGATTGGTACAAGCAAGGTTATTTGGATTTCTCTCGGGTGAGCACGTACAACCTTGATGAGTATCGTGGCCTGTCTCACGATAATCCCCAAAGCTACCACTATTTTATGAACGAGCACCTCTTCTCACATATCAATATTGATATTGAGGCAACCCATGTGCCCGATGGCTCCAACCCCAACGCTGAAGAGGCATGCTCAAGCTATGATGCGCTGGTTGAAGCTGCTGGATATGTCGATCTTCAACTATTAGGCATTGGCAATAATGGCCATATTGGCTTTAACGAGCCTGCTGCCGCCTTTGCTGCTGGGACCCAATGCGTAGATCTTACTGAGTCAACCATCGAGGCAAATAGCCGCCTCTTTGATCATATCGAAGACGTACCTCGCCAGGCATATACCATGGGTGTTGGTACCATCATGCATGCTCGTCGTGTTCTGTTGATTGCAAGCGGCCCCAAGAAGGCTCAGGCAATCTACGATACTGTTCGTGGCCCTGTGACGCCTGAAGTGCCCGCTTCTGTTTTACAGCTGCATGCTGACTGCACGATTGTTGCTGATAGTGAGGCGTTGGCTTTGCTTACGTAAGTAAAGCTGAGAAAACAGATAGGTTTTCTTGTGTAAAGCTGAGAAAACAGATAGGTTTTCTTGTTCTTCTCTGTTGCAGTTGGACAGTTTGTTGCTCTGACCCCCACCGGATTGTCTGGTGGGGGTTTGCTTGTATAAGTTGTGTATGAAAAAAAGCCCTGCACATGGGTATATTTTCGCGCTATACTTAAGAACGCTTCTTTGCAGAGCCCCGTAACCTCTGAGAAGAAAACGCAAGCGTCTGTTCGTCCAGGAGCTGGCGCATTTTAGTAGGTAAGTGGAGGAGTCAAGTGAACAAGTCGACTCATTACGCCAAGAAGGGCGAGGTTGAGCGTAAGTGGTTGCTCATCGACGCTGATGGCGCAACGCTTGGTCGCCTCGCAACGGTGGCGGCTATGGCGCTTCGTGGTAAGAACAAGCCACAGTACACCCCTAATGCTGACACGGGTGACTTTGTTGTCGTTATCAACGCTGACAAGGTTGTTTTGTCTGGCAACAAGGCAGATGCAAAGCGCTATTGGCGCTACTCTGGCTGGCTAGGTGGAATGCATTTTGAGTCTTTTAAGGAAGCTATGGCAAAGCATCCCGAGCGTGTTGTTGAGCATGCGGTTAAGGGCATGCTTCCCAAGACCAAGCTGGGCCGTCAGCAGGGCATGAAGCTCAAGGTGTATGCTGGCCCCGAGCACCCTCATACCGCTCAGAATCCCACGCAGATTGATTGGAGGGCCTAGCCATGGCAGATACTGTCGTCTACACTGGCACTGGCCGTCGTAAGGAGGCCACCGCTCGCGTGCGTCTCGTACCCGGCACTGGCAAGGTCGTGGTCAATGGCCGCGATGCCCTCAACTACTTTGGCCGTCAGCAGCTTGTTGACAATGCTCTGGCACCTTTCCGTGTGACTGATACCGTTGATCACTTTGATGTTTTTGCCAACTGTGATGGTGGCGGCATCAACGGTCAGTCTGGTGCAATACGTTTGGGCATTGCTCGCGCCCTGCTTTCTGCTGGTGAGTACCGTGCTGACCTCAAGAAGGCTGGCTTCCTCACCCGTGATGCACGTGCTGTCGAGCGCAAGAAGTACGGTCTGAAGAAGGCTCGCAAGCGTCCGCAGTTCTCCAAGCGCTAAGCTTTTTGCAGCGTATTTGTACCTATCTGGGTTTTGCCCTTTCCGCCCGCTGGGAAACCGGCGGGCTTTTTTGTGCCGCGGCTTTGTGTGCGGCGGCGCGCGTCAAACGCCATATGTCGTTTCAACTGGCGCGGCTCTGCTTGCCAAAAGCCACATACCGTTTCAGTCAACACGGTTTTGTTTGCCAAACGCCACGTTCTGTTTCAGAAAAAATGTCAAAAGCCACACTCTGTTTCAAAGGGTCTGACGTTTGCCCAGGTAGATTTTTTTGCGTGAAATAAAACGTGGCTTTTGGCAAAAAAAGTGAAGTAGAACGTGGCTTTTGGCGCCCAGTATGAAATAGAACGAGTTACGTCCATAAAATGGTGTAAAAGATGGGAAGTGAGCCAGAGGCCATAGGCATTACATACCGACGCGATAGACCGTGACCTTGCATGAGTAGACTCGCCAGCAGAAATCGGGATCCACATCGATGCTATCCTCGCCAAAGCAGGAGGTTTCTCTGACGCGGCATACAAGCCATTCATCCCCGCACAAGTCCTCAAAAGCTTGTTGGAAAAAATTGGTCATCATAGTCGTGGTAGGGGGTGTATGGCAGCGCTGACCCGTCGATGAGGTGGAAGTGGTAACCCCAGTCGCTGTCGTCTTCTGAGCATGGGCGGGCCTCGAGCAGATCCCCCTCCTTGACGGAGGTCGCCGACCTCTCAAGAGCCACATCGCGCTTGGTTTTACCCTCTTCCCAGGTTGAATCCGCCCAGAGCTCCGCGATTCCGATTTTTTTGACACCCGGTAGGTTGTCGTCGGAAAAATCGTCCGGGGTAACATCTCTGAGGAACGCCTTGGCGCCCCGAATGGCGATAGCCTCATCGAGCGTCCGAGCATCTGCATATTCTTCTGTTCCATAATCGAGGACGCTGAATTGCTCGCCTTCGTATTTTTTCGGTCGAGGCAAGCCAAGCTCTTCGTCATTCATCCTCTTGCCACCTTTCTTGGTTGGTGTTGTGGCTAATCGGAAATTAAACTCGTCGAACCGAAGCCAAACAATCCATCCACGGTAAGCACCGCATCTGGCTGTGCAGTCTTGGATGTCACGCGCATCGCGTTTCGCAATTATTATCGCATGGGGTGCGGACATCACAGACTGCGAAAGATGGTCTGCCTCTAGGGTATTCGAAGAGATTGAGATGATTGAGCCCAAGTTGGGCTTGAGGAGTGGAGAACTACGGTCTCCTCAGTCGCTGAGCTCCTTAAGCTACAGTGGGGACTCGGTGTGCTCATATTGTTTGAGTGCGGCCGTCTCGCAGTGATGGTGGAAGGTGCCTGAATGGTATTTGCATAATCTTTCTGGTGCAGTTTGCCTCTTGGGGATTTGCAAGCTGTTGGGATGACTTTGAATTTGGTCCCTGTGGGACTGGTTGTCCAGGTCTGACAAGGTCTGACAAAGTCCGACAACTCTGCGGACCAAGACGAGTTTCTCGAGTGACCTCGGTGCCTGAGCGACAGCTCCCCGCCGGTAATCTTCTTTGACTAACATCCTTTCTAAGCACGAAGTGAAGCAGTGCAAGTGTTCAAGCAAGTTGACGCTGAGATTGCAGGAACCTTTCGTAACCGACGAAGAGTGTGGAAGCAGAAAAGGAAGCCGATTGGATGGAAGGAACGGAGGATGAAGGCATTGATTAAGGCAATACCCTCGCTCTGCGCTTGACTCTTCAGAAGCGTGTTCAAATGGTTTATGTAAGAAGTCACGACGCTATGGAAATCAGCGCTAGGCACCATGGATTTTGATTGCAAGACACAGGATGGCTACGTTTTGCATAGTAATCAAAGATAGTTCTCTATTTTGACTCAATATAATGCCATGTCAGAAGTATAGTAAATACGCTATACTTATGACATGGCAAAAATCGATGACATATACAATGCGGTCGATGACTTCGGACTTGTCACCTCATCCGAGGCAGCAGAGCTCGGGATGTCCAACGCTGAGCTCGTCCAGCAGGCGCGAGCAGGAAAGCTCATCCGCGTGGCGCGTGGAGTTTATCGTATGCCCATCTGGCCTTCCCAGCCCCAAGCCCCCTTTGCGATTGCTGTGAGGGCGACGGGCGAAGGCGCTTTCCTCTATGGGGAGTCCGTCGTTGCCTTGCTCCAACTGGCACCTACGGACCCTTCCAAGATGTGGATCGCCGCTCCGAAGCGCGTGCGGCGAAACCTTGGGAAGGGTGTTAGAGTTATCAAGTCAGATGCCGATCCGACTTGGATTGAGGGCATTCCCTGTCAACCGCTTGCTGCCGCGATAGTCTGTGCTGCGCAGACCATGGGCACCGACAGAGCCCTTGAGGCGGCTTCCGAGGCGCTGCGCATAGGGTATCTGACTGAGAGCGAAAAGAAGGAGATCAAGGAGAAGATCGAAAGATGACGAAGAGGCCGAATAGCATGCGCCATCTCGACGACGCGATTAGGCGCTCGTGCGGAGGCACTGTGCAAGACTATGTGAGAATGCGCACGTGCATGGCCAATGCTATCGTTGCGCAGATGCTTCCCGACGGCGTGGTGAAGGGAGGTAGCGCAATCAAGATGCGCTACGGTGACGCGGCGACGAGATTCACTACCGACCTGGATACGGTGACGACAATGAGCGTCGACCTCTACATGGACAGACTTAACGACCGCCTTCACCAAGGCTGGGAAGGTTTTACGGGACGCGTTGTCCGCAAGGATCCAGCCTCGCCGAAGGATATTCCCGAAGAATACGTCATGCAACCGTGCGAGGTGAAGCTCGCATACCTCGGCAAGCCGTGGTGCACGGTGCCCCTCGAGGTTGGGTTCAATGAGATAGGTGATGCCGATAGCGTGGAGTGGTCGGAGATGCTGGAAGCCGCAGAGCTGTTTGAGGCGATCGGATTCCCGTCTCCTGGTAAAGCTCCGCTCATGTCGCTCGACCATCAAGTCGCCCAGAAGCTGCATGCGGTATCAGGTAAGGGCGATCGCGCCCGTGACCTCGTGGATCTACAGCTCATCATGCATAGGTCGGAAGTCGATCTTGTCGTCATCCGAAGGATCTGCGAGCGGCTTTTCGCCTACAGGAAAGCTCAGGAATGGCCTCCTGTCGTATCGAAGAAGGCCGGCTGGGACGAACTCTACGTGGAACAGGCGTCCGGCCTTCTGGTACTCGACGATGTCGATTCTGCAATCAGCTGGGTCAACAATCTCATCGCTCGCATAGGGACTGCAAAATAATACACTGCAAAAAATGGGGCTATTCGCCCCTATTTCCATGCTTAGCTTAATTTGCGTGCGCTTAGCCGATTTTTTCAGTATCTGTCTCGTTTCCGTGATGAATCGGGTAGTCCTTGTTTCCGTTATCCACGTTTTTGTCACGGTACCTCTAGCCTTGGAGGGGATACTGGCCACGCCTTTCGTGGTCGCGGGTGTTTCTTCGCCTGTGGCTGTGCTATCGCCCGTGGCGTTGGCCGGCGCTTATGGCAGGTACCGACTTTCTCTTCCAGCTGTTCAAAACAGGCGTTCGTTTCGTCTTCCTGCTCCATGACGTGCTCCACGAAGCCGTTATAGCAGTTGCCGAGACGATTGACCTTGTTTTCCAGACACTTGAACTCTTTGTGCTTGACGTATTCCTTGCCCAGCTCCATGGCCGCCAGCGCTGCGCCCAGCGCGACCAGCCCGAGTGCTTTTCTGTTCATTTTGGTTTAATTCATAACTTCCTCCTTAGCGTGCGTTCATGACGCTTTTGGCCAGCATGCCACTCTTAAACATCATCAGCCCAGCAAGAGGGCATAGCCTAAGATGGCGAAGGTGCTGGTGTGAATGTCGGTGACGGTGATCGTCTCCACCAGTACCGCGTAGATTCCGAGGCATACGATTAAAAACAAACCTTACAATCCCAGAGTGAACAGTCTCCGGATGTAGTTCATTCCGATCTGACCTCACTCCTTGTTGCCTATGGTGGCGAAGGGAATGGATGAAGCGGAACAATAGACATAGATTTCAAACATACGCCCATAGACAATGAGCATGATGATGAGATTGATCGCCTGAATGGCGACTTTGATGAGCGACGTTTCAATGAGAATCATGACCAGCTCGTCAAGCCCTTTTTCTTTCAAAGCTTCCACAAATATCTGCCTACCACTCAGAAAAAAGCAGGCAAATGGCCTATTTGCTAGGTTTGTGTGCTTGATATGTGCCATAATGCTGTATGACTTATTGTCAATACACTGGGGTTTAGATATGAGACACTCTTCGACTCGCCACCTGATTCATCTACTACTTATGGTTTTAGTTCCCCTTGCGGTGCTTTCTGCGCTGGTTGTACCAGCTTTAGCCGAGGTACTCGGTGCCTCCGAGCCCGCCGCCCAGGAAACGTCCGCTGCTCCATTGGCAAGTGGGGGGGGGTCTGCTGTCAATGACGCTACTGGCGTAGCTGCGACTGCCGCCACAGACGGTACCCCAGCGTCCTCAGATGCGGCCGCCTCAGATAAGGATGCATCTGAGCAGAGCCAGGTGGCAAGCGTCCCTGCTATGCGAGCGCCCGCCCCGGCGTCGTCCTTTGACTTCAGCATCAACTGGACCAACGCCGTAAGCTCAGGTGTTACGGCCTACAGCTACGACGATGCGACCGACCCCAACCACACCAACCTCATTTTTCACCCCGTGAACAACCGTGGATCGCTCACGGCAGCAGCATCCGTCTCGCTCAAAATCAACGCTCCCGCAAGCGAGACCTTCCCTCCCGGAAGTATCAAGATCACCGTGCCCGCTGTCCTCTATAAGGGCTGGGACGGTACGAGCAACGTAAACTACAGCATCATTCACAGCGGAACCTATTTCCCCACACTCAAATGGCAGCTCGTGGAGGCACCCCAGACTTCGACGAGCGCCGACTTCAACTACGTAGACAATGGTGATGGCACCTTTACGGTCACCAACTACAGCACCCTTGCGGGTGGCGCTCAGTTTTACTTTGAGCAGGCGTTCTCATTCACAGCAAGCCACGTGAGGGTAGACGGGGCAGGCATCTGCCACGAATCCTATAGCGCGACCCTTTCCGTTGATAAGGATGCTGATGGTACCAACGAGGTCAGCGAAACCAAGACCCTCACGACAGAGTTGCGCAACAAGAACAAGGATATGAGCGTAGCGCTCAAGCACGCCGACCTCACCCCAGACGATGGGGTCTACCTTGCTTGGCAAAACATTTGGGGAACCAAGCCCGCTGACGCAGACCAGTACTTCTATGTGATCTGGCACGCCGATGTCACACGTCCCTGGGAAAACACTATTCCTTATACCTATATGTTCAGACAGGAACAGCAGGACGGTGAGCTCATCGGTATCCAGCGCTACGGGTGGAAAAAGCATGGCTTTCAGCATCCTCCCTATCTCAACGGCAGTACTGACAACTCCTACAAGGACATTACTAAGGAGGGCTGGCGCAGCTACACAGATGAGCCCAACGTGGGCATGCTCAAGCAGCTTGACCCTGAATTCAGAAAGAACAACCCGTGGTCTGAGAGTTGGCTCTGGAACAATGGAGATGAGGCCACCTACAACACCGTCCGTTACGCGCTTTTGGAGCGCTATCCCATCTCACTGCTTGAGGAGGCCAAGGCGCGCGGTGTGGACCTTCAACACGACGGCCTTCCTGTGCACAACAAGGTCTCCGTCCAAGAGACGCAGTCCAACGGTGTGACGCGTGAGAAAAAGTATGCTGAGGCAGACGCTAACGTGTACGTAAGGCCCTATGGTGGAGAGCTGGGCATTACCAAGAACTCTCGCATGTCGGGCGAGTATGGCTGGTACCACTTTGCCCAGACGTTCATCACGCAGGGACGTGACGCCGCCCTCACGGTTCAGTCTTGGCCGACGTTCACCACGCGGGCAGCGTTTCAACCCCCGACCACGCCCACCTGGGACGCGGCAACCGAGACGTACAGCGTTACGCCCTATGTGGCCGAGGTGGAGGAGGAAACCCCTCGAGTCGTGACCGCAAACAAGTTCCGAGAGCGCCGTCCTGCCAGCGAAGTGCTGCCTACGATGACCGAGCTCGAGGATGCGGACTATAGCTACTCGACGGTGTCCTTTGGACTCTCTGGTCAAGACGCAACGCCCGGAGCCCAGGGAACATGGCAGCTTGTCTCGGGACAAGGAACCGACGGCGAGAAGCTCGGTGCCACCGACATTCTCATTCGCAAGGCCGGATCCACCAACTTTGAGCTTTTCGGTACTCTCAGCGTAAGCTACACGGGTACAACACCCACCTACACCTTCACGCCCGCTGACGGCAGCGAGCCCACCAAGGGCGCAAAGCTGACACTTCCCGACTCGGTCGTGGGTCTTAAGTATCGTGTGCACAGCCAGTACTTCCGCACCTCCCTCACGGCGGCCACCACGCTGACCTTGCATCCCACCGCACACCTCAAGGGTCTCATTGCTGCAGACATGCAGGCGGAGCAGCCCACGGCCCTCGCCACGAGCGCCTCGCTGCGCCTGTCTGAGGGCGGGCAGCAGAAGGGCAACATCAATACGCTCTATCAGGACGCGCGTATCGCGGCCGCACAGCTCAGAGGTCTCACCTTTACTACGTACCTTGAAAAATCACAGATTGGCGGCACATACTTTATAGACGATGCCGCCACGGGCGTTCAGACGCGCTGGGTCGACGCCTTTTTCAGAACCTACTCCTCGCTGTGGAACTCGGGCTATAAGGACAAAAGCTACCTTCAGCCCTACATCGTCACGTCGGGCGTGTTTTATGACCTGCTTCCCGCCGGAACCTCGGTGGATGCCTCGCAGGTGCAGATGCTTATCGGCCCTTGGGGCAGCAACAGGCTCCCCAAGGACGCCTATTCTGTGCGCTTCCAAGAAAACTGGGAGGGCTCGGGCCTTACGATGATGATTGTTGAGGTCACGGTACCCGACGAGATGACGGATGCCGCCAAGCTGAGTGAGCATGGGTTTGGGCTGCGTCTTCGCTACCCGCTTGCAAACTCCTATCACAACGTGGCCGACCGCGGCAACAAGGTGCTCAACACCGTCGCCTTCCACGACACGTCAGGCGCCACCAAGGTCGATAGGTCAAGCTCCCTTACCGACCCCAAAATCTTGCGCAACAAGTATTTCCAGAATCTCTATACGGAAGACCGCAACAACTGGGCACTCGTGCAGGCTTACATTGACTACAATCCCGTTTCGGTCAAGCAGTCGGGCGTCACCAAGAAGGTCGCCAATGACCATGACAAGCTCTATGGCAACCAGACGAGCGAATATCTAGGCAACAAATACTCCTATCAGCTCTTCTTTGGTGCATCTAACAGTACCCGCACCGATAGTCTTGTGTTCTATGACATCCTCGAAAACGGTACCACAACCGAAAGTAGTGCCTGGAGAGGCACGTTTGACTGGATTGATTTGAGTTCCATCAAGGCAAAAGAGTCGTGGAACCACTCCGGTGAGACCTGCGCTCCTGTGGTGTACTACGCCACCAAGGTACCTACCACAGCTCAGATGGATATCTCCAACACAAGCGTGTGGAGCACCACCGAGCCTGCAAACAAAGCCAGCATCAAGGCCATTGCTATAGACTGCACCAAGACAAACAAAGGCAACGACTTCTCGCTGAACTACGGCACGGGTGCCAGCGCATACGTGCACATGGTGGCACCTACAGATGAGGCGCTTGTAGGCAAGCAGGCAGTTAACCCCGTGTATGCGAAGGCTCGCACCTTTGTGGGCGAGGCCGCCTCCTCAAGCGACAAGGTCCAGCCCTATGAGGCCTCTGCAAAGATCAAGCTTTTAGGCTATGACCTGGAACTTCACAAGGCCTCAGACCCCGCCACGGGCACCAAGGACGAGCCCGCCCAGGTCGGCAACACCAAGGGCACGCCCGTGACCTACACGCTGAGCGTTACCAACAAGGGCACAGAGCTAGCGCTCAGAGACATCGTAATAGAAGACCCCATCCCAGAAGGTCTTTCGGTGCTTCGCGACCAAATTAAGGTGACCTGCCCTGAGCTCAAGCTTAATGGCGCCACCCTGACCACGGCGACCTCGGTTTCTGCCTCCGAGAAGGACGGTACACTTACCTTAGGCATTGGCTCTTTGCCCGCAGGCGCCACGATGAAACTCAGCATCCCTACGGCGCTTACAGACGACCTTATAAAGACAACGACCTTCATCAACACAGCACACATCACTTCTGTTGAAGGACATGACAAAGACATCGCTTCTGAGACCACCTATCACAAGGCAACTAAGACCTATACCCTTGACTATGTGGTCTCAGCTGACCTCATCTATGGCACGCCAGGGGATAGCACCACACCTACCAGTGTGAGTGACATTGAGTACGACACCACCCAAGCACTTGCCAAGGCACTGGTGACTACTCAAACAGGTGCTATCAAAGACGGTAAAGAGGTTCAGGGCTACTGGACCTTTGCAGGCTGGACGCACGAGCAGGATGGCACCGAGATCATCACCAAGCTCAATATCCGCAAAGATGAGACCGTCTATGGCCGCTGGGTCTTTGTTCCTACCAAAGATCTGACTGTAACCAAGTCCTGGGCAGGTATCTCACCTGCAGGTACCTCCAACCTTTCAGTAACTCTTGAGCTTTTGCGTGATGGAGTGGCGACGGGTAACACCCAAACACTGAGCGCTGCAGGAGGCTGGCAGGCTACCTTTAAGGGGCTTGTGCTCTACGACAACGCAGGTAAGGCCCATGTCTATACGGTACATGAGCAAGGAGAAAAAGACGGTAAGCTGAGCTTGGCATCTAAGGACTTTGAGGTGACCTATGGTGCAGATGGACACTCAGTTACCAACACCCTTAGTAACCCCAAGATTCAGGTCAAGGTCTCCAAGGTCTGGGATGATAAGGACGACCAAGACGGTATCAGGCCTGAGAGTGTAGTCGTGAGTCTGCGTGCTAATGGCAAAGATACCGACAAGAGTGCAACTCTTACCAAGGAAAACTCCTGGGCCTTCTCATTTGAAGGTCTTGATACCTACGACGGCGACGGCAAAGCCATCTCCTACAGCGTGGTAGAGCCTGTCGTACCTGAAGGCTATACCTGCTCTGTCACAGGCTCTCAGGACAAAGGCTTTACGCTTACCAATACGCACAGTCCCGCCGAGCGCACTATCAACGTCACCAAGAGCTGGATAGACGACAACAACGGACGGGGCCTTCGTCCCTCATCTATTACCGTAAACCTGCTTGCCAACGGTACTAAGGTCAAGTCACTCGCACTTGTTGCTGACGCAGATGGCAACTGGACGGGAAGCTTTGGCTCTGTGCCGGTAAACGCAAGTGGCAAAGCTATTAGCTATACGGTCACAGAAGATGAGGTCGAACACTATCAAGCAACACAGCCTGTAGCTGTTGAAAACGATAGCGCCTCACTTACCAATACCTTGAGCGGTACCATCACCATCCCTGTTCAAAAGAAGTGGGTAGGCCCTGCTGCAAAAAGCGTCACCATACACCTGTTTGCTGATGGACAAGAAGTTGATAGCATCACATTAGATAAGGCCTCTGGTTGGCACCATGAGTTTAAAGACCTTCCTGAATATACCAACGGGGTGCCCATTTCCTACAGCGTGGCCGAAGATCCTCTTGCAGGCTATACAACAGAGGATATCCAGGGCAATATCCAAGAGGGCTTTACCATCACCAACGTCTATGCCAAGCCAACACCTGCTAAGCCAAAGGTAACTAAGCGCGCACTTCCCAAGACAGGAGATGACACTAACTTTGCTGCAGGCTCTCTTGCTGCCTTAGCACTGGGTCTCATCGCAGGCGCAGCTCTTCTTGCTTGCAGAGAACGCCAGTGTGACTAGCACTTGGCTTAGGTGAGGTAGTACAGAGCAGGGGCTGCTCAACGTTAAGACCTACAGATCTAAGACAAAGACGCGGTGGTCGGGAAACTGGCCGCCGCGTTGCTTATGTGCCTTGGGTGCCCGTGTCCAGCTAGCGCGCGGCGATTCTTCGTATGCCCTGGAGACTTGATGCTTCTTCGAGTATCCTTATGAGCTCATCGGCTTGGTAGAATGCCCCCCGTTTTGCGTTGCCCATCTTCGAGAGGATACCCCTTTCGCAAGCGGTTTCGACGAGGGTTCGCGCGGCGCGGTCGGTGATTTTGAGGTGCTCTGCAACGTAGGCGGTGTTCACGACGGGTTGCTCCACGAGAAGTGCAGGCAGATCATAGGAAGCCGACCCCGCGCGATCCGTGTTGGCTGTGCTCCACACATCGAGCACAGCCTCCACATCGGAAGCAATGCGTGAACCTATGACGATGGCAAACTCCAGCGCATCGATAAAACAGCAGACGATCAGCTCGATATTACCCGCATGGTAGGCATCGAGCGCTCCCATGTATCGTTCCACATCATGCAGCAGTCCTGCGGAAACGGGCAAAGTCGAATG
This sequence comes from uncultured Olegusella sp., assembly GCF_947253395.1. Classification (GTDB taxonomy): domain Bacteria; phylum Actinomycetota; class Coriobacteriia; order Coriobacteriales; family Atopobiaceae; genus Olegusella. Next base: position 947 of record NZ_CAMXYY010000008.1, on the reverse strand, counting down.
CAGGAGAACCTCGTCGTTTGCCAACATGCGGTGTACAAGTGCGCGGCCCGTGCGGCCGTTGCCATCCGTAAACGGATGAATGGTCTCGAACTGCGCATGAAAGATTGCTGCCTTGGCTACGGGCGAGATGTCTTCACGCGCTCCGAACGCAATAAGGTCATCGAGACATCCAGAGATGCGCTTTTCATGAGGAGGTACAAAAGATGTTCCATGAGGGCTGTAGGGTGAGCCGCCAATCCACACTTGCTCATTACGTAGTCCCTGCTGCTCAGCGGTATCTGCCATGAGCTTGTCATGAATAGTGCAAATTGAGTCGATGCTCACGGGTCCGCGCTGCTCGACGGCCCTACGCATGGCAGCGACATTGCCCGCGATGAGCAAAGCGTTAGCAGGTGCCTTTTTCGTGAGCTCTGCGAGTGCCACGTTTCGCACGCTCGACGTGAGACGCTCGATCTGGGAGCTTGATGAAGATTCGCTCCTCAAAAGGAGCGCTGGCAGATTCCAGTTACGTGCATTCTGAGCCTCATCAAACCGCGCTACCTCAACCTCAACCTCAGCGACCTGTCGTTCGAGCTCGGGAGAGAGGCTGACTGTCTGCTGAGCGATTGGCGCAGGTACTGCCGCCTCATAGGTCGGCAGGATTTTTCGCCTGCGACTCTTGGGAATGAGCGCAAGCTCATCGTAGTCCCTATTCCATGCGCAGGTTTCATAGCTGATGCTTGGCCACATGATGCCTCCCTGCAGATTTGCTGCCGATAGCAGATTTACTGCCGATTGCTGCTCTATTACGGAAGTAAATAGTAGAATACTTCCGTTATTTTGACAAAACGGAATTAAAGCGCAGCTAGCACAGTTATCAACGTGTTGAGATGTTGTGTGGCAATCGTCAGCTATGTGCGCGGGAGCATCACCAGCATGGTGGTCCCGTCCTCGGAGCTCTTTTCAAC
>NZ_CAMXYY010000007.1 GCF_947253395.1 uncultured Olegusella sp. | reverse complement strand
CTCAAACAAAAGATGGTTCAAGCTTCGAGGTGGGTGAGCATAAAAGCGCAGGTCAAATTTTCCTCTAGTCCGACAAACGAACCATCTATTGAAAAACAGCTCGAATCTTGAACCATCTGTGCTCATGCGGACCGAAGGATGAACCATCTACTGAAACTTCGGGGCTATTCGGAGCTATAAAAATACCTGGCCTGTTTTCGCAGGTCGGGAATGTATTTTTGGTCGCGGGGCCGGATTTGAACCAACAGCCTCCGGGTTGTGAGCTCGTGTTTCTCTTATCGGGATGCTTCGCTACGCTCGTCTGTCAAATCGAAATTCCAGTTAAACCCCCGATTTTGCTGTTTCATTCTCTCAGCTGGTTCGGGACGTGTTCTCTATCCCCCGATTCCTAAAATCGAGCTTTTCGATCTCCCCCTTCGCCGTGTTTGTGTGACACTCTCCGAAATGACCATTCCAGAGACCACTTCCACAAACACTCCGAACGTTCGCCGCGATGGGAGCTGCTTCCAGCATTATCCCAGCTTTCACCCAGAAATGTGAGGCGATTCAACATCTTCCACTTAGCCGACGCCGAACCATTCGGGAAACCACGGATCCCGATGGGCTGCGATTGACTCTGATGGCCGGATAGCGCCAAGGCGGCGCGCTCGCCAGGCAGACGGCGTAGCCCTAAGGGGGGCGCCGACTTGTAAATCAATGCCCCTTCCTTTCGCCCCGTGCGTGCGGGCGATAGACCTTTTGCGCTGGATGCAACTTTAGAAGTTTCCCCTTCGCCCCGTGCGTGCGGGCGATAGACCTGCTGCAGACCATGCCCTGCAAGAAAAAAACAGCGGCGGCCTTGAATTGGCCGCCGCCGCTTAGAGGGCGTTACAGAAACGAATCGCTGCTAACCTACAGCTGCTTCCTGCGGCGCAGCATGAGCGCACCCGCAGTCGCAAGGCTGGCGCCAGTGAACAGTTCCAACGCAATTGCCAAATAGGAAGCGTTATCTCCGGTAGCAGGCAACTTGGAGACCCGTTTCTTCTGAACGCGTGAAGAGGACTTATGCGCAGGCTTGGGAGAATGGGAAGTGCCTGGAGTCCCATTCGAACCTGGCTTATTTTCTTTCCATACTGCAGTAAACGTATGATCAGCGTTTGCCGTGTACTTGTCTCCCGGCTGGAATTCAGAGCCTTTCCAGTACAAGAAGGTATGACCCTCAAATGTTGGCGCCTCAATTATCTCAATCTCAGTACCCTTGGTAACGACTACTTCTTTCTTGTTAGAGTCATTTCCCCATGCACCGCCATTGGGATCATAGGTAATGACGACCTCAGCCTCTTTCCACTGGGCGTACAGCGTGGTGTCGGCGTCGAAGACCACTTCCTGGCCCGCGGCGTACGACGTTCCCTTCCCATCGGCTTGCGTGTTCCAGCCAACAAACTCCGCCTTGCCCTTTTTGAGGTCGCCCTGGTTCGCAAGAGTGATCGAGGCGCCCTTCATGAACGATGCCTTCTCGGGGGTTGCGCCTTCCCCGCCGTTGGCATCGTAGGAAAGCTTGTAGGGCACCTTTGCCGTGAGGGAGGCGCTGCCCAGCACCATGCGGTTGCCCTCTGCAGGAAGCTCCGGATATCCGGGGTACTCATCAGCACTATGGCTCGTTAAGTATGACCTAATGGGGTCAGTATACGATCCGGGAAGCTCGAAGCCGATCTCGTAGGTGACTGTGTAGGTACCAGGCTTTGCGGTGATTTGGCTCGGGTCGACCGGATTCCCGTTCTCATCGACGGCAGTTATCTTGGTCCCGTAGGTGACAAAGGCACTCGATAGCTTGCCATAAGCCTTCGTGTTGTTCTTCCAGTGCTCAATCGGCATGACGTCGAATCCGGGCGCCTTCTCACCCCAGAGGTTTGTGCCGCGTCCCAACAGGTATGTGTCCCAGTCAACTACCTGGTCGCGCTTGAGCTCGAGCTCCTTGGGCTCAGCCAGTTTTCCCTGTATAGTGCCCGACTCGTCAAGATCGGCCTCAGTGGTGAGAATTGGGCGAACGACTATTCGACGCTTAATATATGTGCCACTTGCAGAATCTTTAGCATTGCCAAACAGCGCTTTGATCCCTTTATACTCAATCATTATGTCAAACTCAGTGTCCCCACTCGGAGAGGCATCCATGCTGAACTGGTAGATGCCGTTCTTATCGGTGGTTGTTTGAGCGACAGGGGTGGCAGTGCCAGACTCTCTGGCCTCTTTTGACGTGGGATGGGGATACAGACTAACCGTAGCCCCAGGCAAGGGGGTATCAGTGCCGTCAGGCCAAGTTGCACTTACATCACCGTAAATCGGTGCCTTGCCATTCGCCCCCGGCAGGAACCCTCCGGGACAATATGCGTGGATGCTCGTTGGAACGGGGCCCTCTTGAGCCGGCTCGGCCACCGCCGTGCCTGCGCCCCCCACCAAGAGGCACAATGCGGTCACAAGAGCCAAAAGACCGCACCAAGCGCCAGAGCGCTTAATCTTTTCCATCAGACCTCCTACTTTTACGACCTACATTTACGACCTACAGCACAGCTACTGCAAAACTAGTGTATATAAAGTACTATTCCTTATTGAATGTGAGCCTGATAAAGCACCGATAATGTTTACAGAACTGATATGACCATTCAAATTACATAAAAAATCGAGTTGCGATACATTTGGTTGAGCTGCAGGTTGAACTGAACGCTTAAAGAATTCCCCCACGTGATTATCTCCAGAATAAAGAAAAGGGGCCTGGAAGCCCTGATTTCAGCGACTTCCAGACCCCTTTCCGAGAGCCAGAAACAGGCCTCAGGGTAAACTTTTCGATTCGAAAAATTCCCCCCCCCCCCACAATGAAAGGAAGTGAGCGGGATGCTGTGAGTTGCTGATATAAACACATAGAAGCGAGTACAATTTGTATGCACTTCTACTATAATTCATCAGTATGAAGTTCAAGGATTACATAGAGTCGCATCAAGTGTTCACCGCAGACGACCTTCGCACGGTCGCCACCTGGGGAACAGCGCGGACGCAGCTGCAGCGCGCCCTCAAGACAGACGAGGTCGAGCGTGCGCGCCGTGGCGTCTACGTGTCCAAGACCGGCAAGTTTACCGGCGAGACACCCGACCCGTTCCTCGTGGCCAAGACCGCCGACCCCAAGGCCGTGATCTCGTATCACTCCGCCCTCGTCGCCCACGGCGCCGCGCACAACGTCGGCTTCGAGTGCTCGTTCAGGTCCACAAAGGTACGCTCGCCGTTCGAGTACGGAGGCATCTGCTACATCCCATACGAGTTAAACGGTGACCCACAAGTGCAGACTATGCGCTCAAAGTCCTACGGCGCGGTTAGCGTGACCACGCGCGAGCAGACCCTCAATGATTGCCTGACATACCCCGGGAGGGCCGGTGGCGTGGAGGAGGTCGTGCGGTCCTGCTCGGCATTTCCCTACCTCGACTTGGAAGCGCTGCTCGAGACCCTCAAGGATGCGTCTTCCTCGACGCTCTCCCGGGTGGGATGGCTCCTCGATGCAAAGCACGACAGCTGGGGTGTCGGTGAGGACATCCTGGACGAGCTGGAAGGTCGGCTCAGCAAAGGGCCGTACAGGCTTGACCCGAAAGCAAAAGAAACGAAGGGCTGGAGCAGCCGCTGGAGGCTCTGCCTTCCCGAGCCGGAAGAGGAGGCCCTCTCATGGACATCATGAGCACCGACGAGTTCGAGCCGAGGACCGTGGACAAGGTCGAGCGCCTGCTCGACCTCCTAGGCGAGATGGAACGTCACCCCGCCCTCAAGGGCAAGCTGGCACTCCACGGCGGCACGGCCATCAACCTCTTCATGCTCGATGTTTCCTCCGCCCGTGACACTGTGCTGGACGCTCTGCAACAGGCATAGGAGACGAGCACCACGAAGCCGGAGAGAAAGCCGGCTATGTAGGCGACGATGCTAGTCCTCCTCTCCCTCATACTCCTCGCGACGGCTCGTGCCGATGCTGCGTGCGATGTCGATGACGAAAGCGGCACAACCCACCGCAACCAGAGAGCGATTTTTGCGGCGTTTTTGGCTACCTGCAAATTTTTTTGGCGATAAAATTTCGGTCAAAAAAATCCCGGCCTGCTTTTGCAGGTCGGGAATGTGTTTGTGGTCGCGGGGGCCGGATTTGAACCAACGACCTCCGGGTTATGAGCGCGCGTTTCTCGTATCGGGGTGCCTCGCCACGTCCGCCTGTCAAACAGAAATTCCAGCTCAACCACGATTCTGCTGTTTCGTTCCCTCGGCTGGCTCGGGACGTGCTCTCTATCTCTCCCCCCAGATTCCCCCCGGTTCCCAAAATCGGGGGCTTTCAATTCCCCCTCGCAGTGTTTGTGCGATGCCCTCGGAAACAGCCGTCCCGGGGGCCGCTTCCACAAACACTCCGGGCGGTCGTCGCGGTGAACGCTGCTTCCAACATTATCCCAGCTTTCACCCGGTAATGGTAGGCGGTCCGGCATCTTCCACATCAGCCGGGGCCGAACCATGGATGCAAAGGAGAATAGGCTATGAAGATCATTGGCTCAGGTGAGATCGAGGAAGTCGTCAAGGGCAAGGTGTACCGCATCAGGCACCACCTCGGCCGCGATCCCAAGACCGGACGCTACATCAGGTCCCCCAAGAAGACGGTCTACGGCACAAAGGCCGACGCGCGGCGCGCGCTCGAGGAGTACCGCATCGAGCTCGAATGCGGCGTCAAGAACCCGGAAGAGCTCACCGTCGGCAGCTACACGCGCGCATGGTACGAGCGCCGCGTCAACACGGGAAGGTACTCGCCGCTCACGCTGAAGGACGACGAGCTCCAGGTCCGCAAGATCGAGGGGCTCTTCGGTGACACGCTGCTGGAGAACCTCACCCTCAAGAAGATCTCGGACGCATACGACAAGCTCCTCTCCTCGAAGAGGGCCACGAGGAGCACCCTCCACAAGCTCAACGCCACGCTCTCGCTCGTCATGGACGACGCGGTCGCCAACGAGCTGGTTGACGCGAACCCGTGCGGGTACGTGAAGGCCCTCAGGCCGAAGGCGAAGGAGCGCAAGGCGCTCTCCGACGAGCAGGCGCTCGAGCTCGCGGTGGCGCTTCGCACCGAGGAGCAGACCGGCTGCACCGTGGCGGTCTGGATCGCCCTCGCGACCAGCATGCGCCGAGGCGAGATCCTCGGGCTCGTGTGGCGCAACGTCGACTTCGAGCGCAAGCGCATCTACGTGGGCCAGCAGTACGCGGCCGACCACAAGATCAGGGACCCCAAGAGCGAGAAGTCGCACCGCTGGCTCGGCCTCGACGACGGGACCGTGATGTTCCTCGCCGAGTGGAAGGAGAAGCAGGCCCGCGCGATGGAGATCGCCGCCCTCGACCAGCGTGGGGAGACGCCGGTGTGCACCAACACGCTCTTCAAGTTCATGGACCCCAACACGTTCAACCGCTGGCGCCGCCAGTACTTCGCCGCCCACGGATTGGGCGAGTTCGGGCCCGCGATGCGCTACACGGACTCGACGGGGCGGAAGCGCTGGCGCAAAGGGGCCTACGTCGGCTACAACCTGCACGAGCTCCGGCACACGCAGGCGACGCTGCTCATCGGGTCGGGCGCGGACATCAAGACGGTGCAGCAGCGCCTGGGCCACTCGTCGGCGAGCCTCACCATGGACATCTACGCGCACTTCATCGCGCAGAACGACCTCGCGGCGGCCAACACGATCGGGGGAATCCTGGGCGAAGCCTCTGGAAAGCCGGCCGCGGCAGCGGAGAGGCCCGTCCTGAGCGACGCCGACAAGGCAGCAATAGCGCAGCGCATGGCGGACGGGGCATCCCTCGAAGCCGCCGTCTCGGCCGTGAGGCCCGATGTGAGCGTGCTCGATCTGCTCGGCATCTAGCAAGCGGCGCCGCTTGCTGGGGAGACGACCTGGCATATGGATGCACCTATCGAACGGAACAAGACACCCTCCCAACGCTCGTTCCGCGCCAAATCGCACCATTTATGCGCCAAATCGCGCCATTTATGCGCCAAATCGCGCCATATGATGTATACTGGCGCAGAAAGGAGGCCGATTGTAAATGGACCACCAGACTCTGGCGGAAACGCTCGCGATCGGCGAGACCGCGAGCGTCGAATTCAAGAGATGCGGGCAGCAGCCCGAAAGGGACACATTCGAGTCCGTCTGCTCGTTCGCGAATACCTTCGGCGGCTCTATCTTCCTCGGGGTCGAGGACGATGGGACCATCTCGGGGATCAAGGCGGACGCCGCCCTTGCCATCAAGCGCAACATCGTCAACGTGGTAAACAACCCTAAGCTGTTCGATTCCCCGGTCTCCTTCGAGTTCGAAGAGGTCGACTTCGAGGGGAAGGCGGTGCTCAGGCTCTGGGTCCCGCCCAGCCCCAACATGCACCGGTTCAAGGGCGAAATCTACGAACGGGTGGAGGATTCCGACATAGTGGTGCGCAGCGCGTCGCGCTTGGCGGAGATTTGCATACGCAAGCAGGGGCTCTACACCGAGCAAAGGGTGTACAAGCACGTCGGGCCGGGCGACCTGAAGCTGGAGATGCTCGACGGAATCCGCGAAAGGGCCGTCCGCAAGCGAGCCGACCACGAATGGGCAAGGCTCGGAGACGAGGAGCTGATGAGGTCGGCGGGGCTTCTGGGCAAGGACTTCTCGACGGGAGACGAGGGCTTCAACCTTGCCGCCGTGCTCCTGATTGGCAGGGACGAGGTCATCCGCTCCGTCTGCCCACCGTACAAGACCGACGCGATATGGCGGGTGGACCCCGAGAGCCGCTACGACGATCGCATCGTCGTCCGCTGCAACCTCGTCGACGCCTACGACCTGCTGGCGGGTTTCTGCCGGAAGCACATGCCGGACAGGTTCGCGCTCGACGGGGACGAGTCGGTCAGCTTGCGCGACGTTATCGTGCGCGAGGTGATCGCCAACTGCCTGATACATCGCGAGTTCACGAGCCCCTACCCGGCGCGCATCGTCATCGACGGCAAAGCCCTTCGCACGGAGAACGCGAGCAGGGCCATGTTCCAGGGACCCATCACCCCGGAGGGCTTCAGCCCCCTGCCGAAGAACCCCATAATCTCGTCCTTCTTCTCCAGCATCGGACTCGCCGAGGAGCTGGGCAGCGGCACGAGGAACCTGTTCAGGTACTCACCGCGCTATTCCGGGGAGGACCCCGAACTCATCGAGGGGACTGTGTTCACCGCATCGGTCCCCATCTACCGGCCTTCCGGAGCGCTGGGCGACGCGACGCCGGGTGCCAGAAATTCCACGGACGTCGTTGCCGGAATAGCGAGATTGGTTGCATCCCGCGGCAGCCTGTCCGTGTCCGAGGCCGTCGAGGCCGGCTATTCCAGGAGGACCGCGCAGCGCGCGCTCGCCGCGCTCGTCGAGGAGGGAGCCGTAACTCCAGTGGGCAACGGCCGGGCACGGAGGTACGTGCCGGCCGGATAATGCGTTGCAGCAGGGACCGGAGACGCCGCATGGCCCCCGCTGAGGAGACCAAGGAGGAGGCAAGGCGCTTGCGATCGGAATCGACGATTACCCTAACGCCCCCCTCGGACTGCTGCCCGCATGTCGCATAGCGCCAGCAAGCCACGGACTGACCACGCGGACGCTCCAGAGCTCTTTACCGAAAGCGGGCAGCTCCAGCTCGCTTTCACGCCCGAGTTTACGGCCGGCCAACTGCCGCAACGCTCGCCTCCCGGTTGCTGCGCAGCTTTTTCGCGGTCGCGTCGTTATTGACAAAGTCGGAATATTGAACATGCTTTACGCAACAAGAGGCTTGGCGTGCCCCTACACGCGAAATGCGACGGGCTGGAGAGCACTTTCATCCAGCGAACGGGCTATCCGGCTCACCGTGCTCAATCGGTGCGCACCACGGCGTACAGCACCAACCCCACGAGAAGGGCAATCACGCCGATGGCAACGCATGCCGCGCCAACCAGGTGCGTTCCGAACAGAATCGCGAACACGCCGACGACCATCAAGGCCAGCCCCAGCATCTTGATTGCCGTTTTGCTTATCATCGCTCGCTCCATTCGCCCGCCTCGGCCGCCGCAGCCACCGTGCGCGCATAAAGGCCGCCGGCCGCCAGCAACTCATCATGCGTTCCCGCTTCGGCCACGCGACCCGCATCCAACACGATTACCTTGTCGGCATTGGCGATCGTATTCAGCCGATGCGCAATGACGATCGTCGTCTTCTCGCGGCAGAGCTCCGTCATCGCCTGTTGGATGGCGCTTTCGTTGTCTGCATCCAAATTGGCCGTCGCCTCATCCAGAATGACAATCGGCGCATCCTTCAGAATGCACCGCGCAATGGAGATGCGCTGCGCCTCGCCGCCAGATAAGCTGGCGCCCCCTGCGCCTATCACGGTATCGTACCCATACGGCAGCGCGCTGATGAAGTCGTGGCAGCGCGCCTTGCGAGCCGCCGCTTCCACGCGCTCCCGCGTTGCGGTCGGATTGCCCATGGCGATGTTGTTGAACACGGTATCCTCGAACAGGTACACACGCTGGAAGACCATGCTCAGGTGCCCCATGAGCACGCTCATGGGCAGGTCGCGCACGTCGACGCCGCGCACAAGCACCGCACCATCCTGCACATCCCAGAAACGCGCGAGCAGGTTCGCCACGGTCGTCTTGCCGGAACCGCTCTGCCCCACAAGCGCCACCGTCTGCCCGCGCTCGGCCGCAAACGACACGCCCGAAAGTACAGCCTTGCCCCCATAGCCGAACGTAACGTCGCGAAACTCCACGTCGGGCGCTGCGGCAGGTGCTGCGTCGGGTGCCGCGGCGGGCGCTGCATCGGGTGCCGCGTCGGGTGCCGCGGCGGGCGCTGCGGCAGGTGCTGCGGCGGGCGCTGCGGCAGGTGCTGCACCAGACACCGCACCGGAAGGCAGCAGCGCAGAAGCGCCATCGTCGGGCAGCTCGGGCTCGTCCATGACCTCCCGTAAGCGGTCCATGCACGTCTTCATAATCGTGACCTGCGTATCCTGCAGATACAGGTGCTTCAGGGGCGCGAACAGGTTAAACACGAACAGCATCACGCCGATGAACGACCCAAGCGCAAGGGTGCCCTCGCTCAGCAGCCACACGGAAAGCGCAGCCACCGCAGTCATGCCCAGCGCATACACGATGAGCAGCCGGCGCTCCCAAGGCGCATGGTTGTGCTCGAACGCGAGGTTCGATGCGGTCATATCCGAAAACGCCGCACGCAACTCGGCCGCACCCGCACCAGCACGGTTGAAGCTCTTGTTCACGGCGATGCCAGCCGCATATTCCAGCACGGCCGCCGACAAATCCTCGATGGATTGCTGGCGCCGCGCCGAATCGGCCAGCGCCTCGCGATTCATGAAGTGCCCTAGCACGCAGGCAACGGCCACGCAGGCAAGCGCCGCCGCGCCAACGAACGGGTGCAGGAAGAACAGGAATGCCACGATGATGGCCTGGGCAAACACATCGGATGCCACATCGGCCAGGATGCGCATGCTCTGCTCCTCGATGAACGTCATATCGTTCGAGAGGATCGAACTGATCTTCCCCATGGTGCCCGCGCTGAAATACCCCATGGGCAAACGCCGCAGATGCGCGGCGAACTCCATGCGCTTCTCGGCAAAGATCTCGTAGCCCGCCGCCGACTGCAAGCGGTCCACCGCGTTCTGAAACACCGATTGCAGCACGATCAGCGCCAGCAGCAACACCGCCGCAACGATGCATCCCATCGCATCCAGCATGCCTTCCACCAGCATATTCACCAGCACGACAGCAACGACGATGGGCGCGTTTGCGCACAGCGACTTAAGGAATGCGAAGATCCAGGCGATGCGGATGCGCTTGGCATACGGACCGCAGAACCGCATGATCTGCCGGACAAGCCCTAACATGCTGCAACACCCCCTTCAGCCTTCAGCGTCCACGAGCCAGCCTGGGCCGAAGCCGACCACAGATCGCGATACGTCGCGCAGCCTTCAAGCAGCTGCCCGTGCGTGCCCTGGTCTAGAATGCGACCATCGGCCATGGCGATGATGTTATCGGCATCCACGATCGTGCTCAGGCGGTGCGCGACGACGATGACCGTCTTGTTGCGCACCAGTTCGGCCACAGCGGCGTTCATCCGCTCGGCGTTCTCGGGGTCCACGTACGCCGTCGCCTCGTCAAGCACGATGATCGGCGCATCCTTCAGCACGGCGCGCGCGAAGGCGATGCGCTGGCGCTGCCCGCCCGAAAGCATGCCTCCCGCCCGGCCCGCTTGCGTGCCGTAGCCATCGGGCAGCTTGGTCACGAACTCATCGCACTGCGCACGGCGCGCCGCCTCGCGCACCTCGTCGTCGGTGGCGGACGGCCGACCGATGCGTATGTTCTCCAGAATGCTGTCGTTGAACAGGAACTGCTCCTGCGACACGTACGAGACCTGCTCGTTCAGGCTTTCGAGGGTCATGTCGCGGATATCCTGGCCCCCGATGCTCACCGAGCCGCTTTCCACGTCGTAGTAGTGCACGATCAGCTTGGCCAGCGTCGACTTGCCCGAACCGCTCGGGCCCACGATGGCCGTCATGCGCCCTTCGCACGCCGTGAACGACACGCCGTGAAGCACCTCGTCGTTTCCGTAGCCGAAATGCACGTCCTCAAACGAGACATCACGCGGGCCGCCCACGTATGCGCTCGCGCCCTCGCGCACGGGCGGGCGGTCAAGCGCCTTCTCGAGCGACTGAATCTTGTAGTTCACCTGCGGAAGCGCGCCGATGAAGCCGATGACGTGCGTGAGCAGCGGCCCTATGCCGAACGTCATGCACAGCACGAGCACATACGACGAAAGGCTCAGCTGATCAAGCAAAATGAGCAGCGCCCCGAACGGCAACGTGTAGAGCGCCGCCGTGAAGAAGAGGGAGCCGTACACGGCCATCCACGGCCAGCACGCCCGATACCACGCCAGCGCGTAGTCCCGGTATCCGCGCACGGCGTTGCCCAGCTTCTCGCTCGCTTCGTCGCCGCGGTTGAACACGCGCACGACCTCCATGCCATCCACGTATTCGACGATCGTGTTGTTCAGCCGTTTCGATGCAGCGAAGTAGCTGCCCATGCGCTCCGTACCCGTCGTGTACATCTGCCCCGAGGCGCTTATGCCGAACGCGATCATGATGACGGTGAGCAGTGCGAGCCGCCAATCGACGACCGCCATGACCAGCAGCACGACCACGGGTACGGCGATGTTGGCCACCCCCTCGGGAATCATGTGCGCCAGCAGCAGCTCGATGGACTCGATGTCGTCGTTGAACAGCTTCTTCAGGGCTCCGGAGCCCATGTCGCGCACCGTGCCGATGGGCTGTCGGTCGAGCTTTTCCTGCAACGAGCAGCGCAGATTCTCCAGCGTGCGATACGCGGCGCGATGCGATTGCTGCAAGCCGGTCATGTACAAAACGGCATGCAGCACCAGGCACGCAAGGACGGCCGCAAGCGCAGGTGCGGCGGATTCGAGCGTTGGCGGCGTGCCGGCAAGCGCGGCATCCACCAACCCGAATACAGCCAGGTAAGGCACGACCGAGCACAGGGCTCCCAGCGTCATAAGCACGGCCGATGCCACGATGCGCCCACGTTGCCCCGCCGCATAGGACCAGATCTTGCCGAGCGGCGTCGTCTTCTCGCGCCGGCGGCTCGAATTCTCGCACGCCTCGGATGTGAAGTAGTACAGCACGCGCTCGATGCCCTGCCCATCAAGCGGGTAGATGCCGGCGACGCGCCCGTTGTCCATGCGCAGCACGTGGGTGCATGCGCGCACGACAAGCTCGGGGTCGTGCGTGACGACCACCTGCACGTCCACATCGTCGCGCACTTCCGCCAGCAGGTCGGCGAAGCGCTCCATGCCGTCGCGGTCGAGCCCGCTCGTGGGCTCATCGTAGAACAACACGTCCTTGCCCGAGCACAGCGCGCTCGCGATGGCGACGCGCTGCTTCTGCCCGCCCGAAAGAGAGGCGGGGTGACGATCGGCCGCATCGGACAAGCCCAGGCGCGCAAGAACCTTATCGGCCTGCTCGCGCCCTACGCCGGCGTTCAGCAGCACCTCATCGGCAACGCTGTCGCTGAACAGCTCGCGATTCACATCCTGCATCACCAGGAAGCTCCGACGGGCACGCGCCTTCCCGTCCAGGTACATCCCATTGAAGCCGATGCCGCCATTAGCAGGCAAAACGCCGCAGAGCACCTCGGATAGCGTCGACTTTCCCGAGCCGTTATCGCCGATGAGCGCCACAATGCTGTGGGCGGGAAGCGCCAAGCGCTCGATGTCGAGGATCTGCGCCCCGCCCTTCGCGCACGAAAGGTCGAGCGCATCCAGGGCGGGAACCTGCGCGGCGCCGATGGCATGCGCAGGCACGGCAGCCAAATCCGCCAAGCTTGTGCAGCGTAAGCCCAGCTGCTGCAGCTCGCCGTCGGGTAAGGCGCGCAGCTCGGCCGCTGTGAATTCACGCGCCACGATGCCGTCGTCCAGATACACGAACCGGTCGGCCACATCCATGAGGTAATGCAGGCGGTGCTCCGACACGACCACGGTCTTACCGGCGGCCTTCATGCGCGCAATGGCATCGTGCAGCCGGCGCATGGCTCCGCGATCGAGGTTCGATGACGGTTCGTCCATCACATACACCGCAGGGTCGGCCGCATATACCGAACCGCACGCCACCTGCTGCTTCTCGCCACCCGACAGCTCGAAAATGTTGCGATCCATCAGGGCATCCAGCTGCAAGTCGCGCACCGCCGCATCCACGCGCGCACGGATCTGCTCGCGCGGCAGGCCCAGATTCTCGCAGCCAAACGCGACCTCGCCCGTGGTATCGACGTTGAAGAACTGGCTCTTCGGGTTCTGGAACACGCTTCCCACCAGCGCCGCCACGTCGGCGAGCGGGGCGGTGGTCACGCACGTGTCGCCCACCCACACCTCACCTTCCATCTGGCCTTCGAAGAAGTGGGGCGCCAGGCCGTTCACCAGGCGCGTTATCGTGGTCTTACCGCAGCCCGACCGCCCGCAGAAAATGACGCATTCGCCCGGCGCGATGGTCAGACCCACGTGATCGACGCCCTCGCCCGTGCCATGCTCGCCGCCGTAATGGAAGCTCGCATCGACGAAACGGATCATGCCCTCGTTCATGCGACCACCGCCCCGATGCTCGTGACCAGCACGAAGAGCGCTACGGCCGCGAAGGCGACGACCACGACGTAATCCGCAACGCCCATCTTCACATCCTCGTACGATGTGCGAATGTGGTCGGCATCCAGCCCGCGCGCCTCGGCGGCGGCGGCAAGATCCTCCATCACCGCGACGCTGGACATGAGCAGCGGTACCAGCATGTATTCGATCGCCTGACCCGGATGCCTGATCACATTGCCGAACGTCAGCTCGATGCCCCGAAACGCCATTGCCTTGCGGATGCCCGTCCATTCGTCGGCCACCGTCGGGATGAAGCGGAACAGCACCGCCACGGGGATGACGGCGCGGGCTGGCACGCGCATAGCCTGGAATGCTGCCAAGAATTGGCTGATGCGCGTCGTTTGCACGAGCAGCATGATGGACAGGAAAAACGGGAAGCAGAACAGGAACAGCGAGATGAGCATCTCGCAAATCATGACAATCGACCCCGCGCCCGTGCCCTGCGCCTCGATGCACACGCGCAGGAATACCGCCATGGCAAACGCGGCGAATGCCTTCAGGGCGCGCACGGGCTTGCCCGCCAGCCCGAATACCAGGCAGAGCATCGTGTCATACACGACTAGCGCCGCGAAATTGTACGAATTGATACCGACGACGCAGCTCGCAAGGAACACGAGCATCTTCGTGCGGGGGTCGAATTTCACAACCCCCTTCGAGTCGTCACCGTAAAGCTCTAAATCCATGGAACACCACAACCAATAGAATCGCAGATTCGGCAAAATCAGAAACGGCTTGCATTTCGGCAGAACAGCGGAGCCTTAAACGATACCGGCCTTCTCGAAATGCTTCGCGATGAGCTTGCTCGCGATGAGCGCACCGATAATGCCGCCCAAAATGGCAAGGCCCAAGCTCGCGCCCCAGATGGCGCCCGAGGGCATCACGGCCATGAGGCCGTCGGCGTGCGCCTGGCCGTAGTATTCGGCTGCGCGCGTCATGAACTCGTCATACGCGAACACGAGCATCAGATAGGGGCAGGCCATGTTGATGTTGAACACCACATAGGAAGCCAGGTACATCTTCTTGGATTTGTAGTCGCCCGCCTTGATGACCAGCTCCGCCGCGACCGCCACAAGGATCGCCACGATAAGCCCGATGATGTTGGTGCCGCAGGCTACCAGCGCAAACAGCACGCCTAAAATGAGCGCGGCCCCGAACTTGTGAACCTTCAGCACGCACATCTCGTAAATCGTACCGCACACGATACCCACCGTCAGCGGGGCGATCAGGTACAGCACCGGAATTGCGCTCGTACCCAAGACGATGATCAGCATAACCACCAGGTAGATTGCCCCGAACGCACCCGCATAGATAAGGTCGCGCGTGCGCAGCTTCTTGTCGTCCTGCCCGGTCTGCTGGGTGATTTCCTTACGTGCCACGATTTTCTCCTTTCGTCGTCGGCGCCCTCTGCGCCGCCTTTAGATAACACTTGATACCTTTCGTTATGAAAAAAGCCCGGGCACATAGCCCGGGCTCTCGAACTTCGTTCCCAGCAGGGCTTCGAACCCTGCCCGTGTGAATTCCGCAAGGGAATCGGTTATGCGCATCACCTCATCTCGGTCGAAGTCGCCGTAGATCATCTCGCAATATTGCGCGAACTTCATGCGCACGACCGTCCGCACGAGTGCCGGATCGACGGGCTTAGCTACATACGAATCGAAAAAGCGCTGATAGGTGATGTCGAATTTCCGGAGCAAATCGTCCTTGAACCCCTCGTACGACGAGCCATCCGAGCAATCGAACAGCAGGCAGAACAGCGCGCGGTGGTCCATGATGAATTCCATGATCTTCCGCTCTTCGCCCTGGCTGGACGAAACCCGCCCGATGACGCGATCAATCAGGCCGTCGTACAACCCGTTGTATTCGTGCAGGTCATCCTCGACGATTGCGCAGAAGAACTCGTCTTTCGTCTTGAAGTGGGTGTAGAACGCACCGGTCGTCACGTTCGCCTTCGAGCAGATGGCGCGCAGCGAAGCCTTCTTGAAGCCTCGCTTGAGAAATTCCTCCTTACCGCATTTCAGCAAGGCTGTGCGCGTTTCGGAAGCGCTTATCGGCATGCAACCTCTTTTGTTAGTTATAGCTTACTTAATTAAAATAGCAAGCGGCAACTCACCTGTCAACAGAAAAACCTGCTCGTAAGTACGGATTTGTCAATAGGCGCCGTTTCACAGCTGCTCCGCCTGCAGCGCCTCTTATGAGCCACAGCGTGCGCAGGTCGTAGTAGTCGCGCGGGCGTATGCTGGCCAAGCTGCGGATGATCGCCTTGAGCTGCATCGCGTTCCTCGTCCTCACAGCAGCACCTCCAGGTAGTTGCGTACCTTCTTCTCCACGCCGAGCTCGCGGGCGTAACCCAGCAGCTTCTGGACGTCCCTGCCGCCGCTGTGCACGTACCGCTTCATGGCCGGGTTGACCACCTGCACGTCCACGACGCGCTGCCCGCGCACGATGTCGCACAGCGTCCTCTCCAGGTCGTAGGCGCGCACCTCGTTGCCGTAGCCGGTCTTGATTGTTGCAAGGCCGAGGTCGAGCACGTCGTCGGCGCACGTGCGCACCTCGATGCCCTCCTCCCGCGCCTTGGTGGCCCGGTACGAGCGCGGGAAGCACATGGTGAGCCGCAGCGGCGTGCGGTCGGTGTAGCCGTGGAGGTAGAGCGCCGTCCCGTCGGAGAAGACGCCCTTGGGGAAGCGGAGCTGCGCCGCCAGGCACTCGTCCTCCCAGGCGTCGGCCAGGCAGTAGACTCCGCGTCGCACGCGCTCGAGCTCACCCGCCTTCACCATGTCCGAGATCCGGGCTCGTGGGATGCCGGCGCCCACGACCTGCGCCGTCGTCACCAGCCCGCCGTTGCTTTGCGCCAAATCGACGATAGCCTGCATGCCCGTCATCTCCCTGTAGTCCGTTTACACTGAACATTCTCTCATATTAAGTCGATAAGGACAATAGGGCGGATGCCGTCGGCCTAGACCCGATGCCGCGCTGTTCCCGGCCGTGGGGCCCGATGTGAGCGTGCTCGATTTGCTGGGAATCTGACGTCCTCGCGCCCATCGCGTCCATCTACAAGCTCATCCACCAGGGCGACATCCCGGCGGTGAAGCTGGGGGCCAATACCATCCGCGTTAACCGCCGCGCGCTAGAAGAGTACCTACAGCGTGCAGTTGTTTCCGGCGAAGTTGTAGCCGCCTGATGCGTAAACCGACCATGCACGCAGAAATGGCCGCCCGTTTGGTGGGCGGCCATTTGATTCTGCAAACGCAGGCTTCCCTTTTCGCCGCGGGTGTCAAGTCCTCGAGAACCTGCAGGAGTGCGAGCTCCTCGGGGCTTGCGTCCAATCGGGCTTCGACGCTATTGACGGATTTGTCCGATTGTGCACCTTTTCGTCAACGGGAGGGCGTGCGGCTCAGATGCGCAGGCTGTCCCGGTCGAGCAGGAAGTCGAAGAGCCCCATGGTCACGATGCCGTCGTGGTCTCGGGACTGGTTGACGACGTCCTTAACCAGCACGATCTTCTCGAACGAGTCCCCCACGCGCAGAAGCGACGCCTTCTCCTGGCGCCTCTTCTCGTCGTCGGGGATGGCGTAGGCCGATTGGATGTAGTAGCGCCTGCCGCCGAGGTTCGCGACGAAGTCCACCTCGAGCTGTGACTCGTGCTCGCACCCGTCGGCGCCCTTCTCGCGCTTGGTCACCACGCCCACGTCGACCAAGAACCCGCGTGCGCGCAGCTCGTTGTAGACGATGTTCTCCATGAGGTGGTTCTCCTCGACCTGGCGGAAGCCCAGACGGGCGTTGCGCAGCCCGACGTCCTCGAAGTAGTACTTGCGCACTGCTCCGATGTACTTCCTGCCCTTGATGTCGTAGCGGCTGGCCTCGCTGACCACGAAGGCGTCCTCGAGGTAACCGATGTAGGACTTCAGCGTGTTCGCGCTGATCCGCGAGCCAAGAGCGCTTTTGAAAGTCGCCTCGATCCTGGAGGGGCTCGTGAGCGAGCCGGTGGACGACGCTAGCACGTCGACCAGGTCGTCGAGCTTTAAACATGGTACACACCCACTAATCGAGCGCGTACCCCTGTAGGCGCACGCATAAAATGTCGGGTGTGGGTCCAGTCGCCCCATCCAAAGGCTTCCACTTTATCCGACCGCCGAGGTCGACAAATCCTGCCTCGGTCTCACCGTTTCACCAAACACCTGCCCAAGCCTTACGACCGGGGTGCCCAGCTACGGCGTTTCGGGTCGGCGAAACAGCTGGGTGGGACGGTGAACACTCCCACAGGCACTTTTTTAAGGGGCTCTGGACGCCCCATACATTTTCGGACTCCCGTCCTTGCTGTTAAGTTAAAGCAGCACTTTTTCGTTGTCAATATTTCAACCACATTTTTTGATAGAATCATTTGTACATCAATTTCTGAAAAAAAGTGATGTACCTATTGATGTACCATCGATTTCTAAGAAAAAAAGAGAGACCAACATTTCTGCAGGTCTCTCTGTATTTTTGGTCGCGGGGGCCGGATTTGAACCAACGACCTCCGGGTTATGAGCCCGGCGAGCTACCAGACTGCTCCACCCCGCAATGTCTGGATGCGCCTTAGCGCGATATATAAAGATACGCATTATCTTTGCTTCTGTCAAACAGCGCGCACAATCGTGAAATTTTATCCACATCTCCTTGCGCACGACCCCAATGCTGCCCTAGAAAAAACTATGCTAAAGCTACAGCCAGCACTATGCTAAAGCTACAAGCATTTCTCAGAGCAACAACCTCCGAGAGGTTTTTCCATGACCATGCGCATTACTAGTCTGCTTATTGGATATGTCCTTGGCTGCTTTCTCATCGCAGACGTCGTCGCTTACACTTTTGCGCACAAAAGTGCTTTTGATGTAGGAGTAGGCAACCCCGGCATGGCAAACATTGGCCATGAGCTCGGTAAAAAAGCTGCCTTGCTTGTCCTCGCGGGAGACATTGCAAAAACTATCGCAGGCTGGCTGATCGCTCGCGCACTCTATCCTGACGTTGCCCTGCTTGCAGGAATGTGGGCGGGTCTTGGAGCAACACTTGGTCACAACTACCCTATCTGGCATCGCTTTCACGGAGGCAAAGGCGTCACTACCACCTGCTCTGCCATCATTTTGGCCTCTCCTCTGCTGGGTATTGGCTCCTGCCTCTTTGGTCTGCTTGCAGCAATCCTGTCGGGCTATCTCTGTGTGGGTGCTGTTGCAATTTGCATCTGCTGGCTTGCTCTTGTAGCCACCACCCACATGTCCGCAGAATTTTTCCTCATAGCGCTCGCTCTACTAGTCTTGATGGTTATCGCCCATGGCAGCACCCTACGAGGAATCTCCAGCGGATCAACTGCTCGTGCAGGTATTTCAACCAAAATACGTGGTATTTTGCACCGCTAACAGAAGAATAGCTACCGCTGCACCGCGCACCGCAAAACTGATACCGCACACCTTGTACGCCAAAAAAAATTTTGTCGCTAAATTGATAACCTACTTTCTGACGATAAAAGTTTTGTTGCTTTTCCCTCATGCATTGGACAAGCAACACGCCGCCGATGAACAGGTATTTTGCGTCCTTTCTTGCATATGCCTCACCCCATCGCGGTGATGGCATCCGCCTTTGGAGGATTGGCGATGGGCCCGCTTGCACTAGTCATAGTTATCGGCTTGGTGCCTCTACTGTCAATTTTGATTGAATGGATTGGCGATTCTGGCATCTCTGAGCGCCATCACACTCATCACGATACCTATCTCGTACCTCGTTCAATTTCCTCTACGCTTATGTTGATGATGACGTTTGTCGGTGTATTGGGCCTTGTTGCCGGCTGGCTCTGCTCGGTAGGTGTTTTTACTACAGACAGTATGTCAGTCTACACCTTTTTTGCTTCTTTTTTGGTGGTAGCTTTTATTATGTGGCTCGGCATCCGTCGCTATCGTGTAACAACCTTTGCAGACTCGCTCAACGTAACTTCATTTTTTGGCAACACAAAGAAAATCCGCTATGCCGAGATTCGGCGAATGCGTTGGATGCGCAGTTATTTGGGCAGTGGCTACCGCAGTTTGCTTATCTATACACAATCCACCCACGCCTTTCTCTGGGGCACGCTTGACCTCGAGCAGATTCTCTCACGCATCAACCGATTTGATGCCATGAGTCACAACGAAACAGACCTCAAAATCTAGCGGTCGCGCTATCATAGAACCTGACACGAAACCCAACCTAAGCATCCCCATTCTGGAAGGCAGGTCCCTATGGTCTCGCGCGTTTTCGTGGAGAAGAAGCCCGGTTTTGATGTTGAAGCTTGTCAACTCGCTCACGAGCTTCAAGAAATTCTGGGTATCACGCATCTCGACAAATTACGCCTTTTTAATCGTTACGACATCGAAGATATTGATGAGGCTCTCTTCAAGCAGTGCATACCCACGGTATTTTCCGAGCCGCAAAGTGACAATGTCACATTTGAATTGCCTACTTTGCCTCAAGATGCCTACGTTTTTGCAACCGAGTTTTTACCGGGTCAATTTGACATGCGCGCAGCAAGTGCAAGCGAGTGTGTACAACTCATTAGTCAGGGTGAACGTCCTGAGGTGCGCTCAGCCAAGGTCTATGTGCTTACCGGTGATCTGACTGATGCAGACGTGGATGCCATCAAACACTATGTCATCAATCCAGTTGAGGCGCGCGAAGCTTCTCTTGAACCTAAACTGACGCTCAAGCAGCGCATTGTAATACCTGATGCTGTTGAGATTTTAGATGGCTTCAACACTCTGGATAGCAATGGGCTGGCGGAGTTTCGCACCAGCCACGGTCTGGCAATGGATCAGGCTGATATTGAGTTTTTGCAAAACTACTTCCGCGGTGAGCAGCGCAATCCCACCATCACAGAGGTGCGCGTTATTGACACCTACTGGTCGGATCACTGCCGCCACACCACCTTTGGCACCAAGCTCGAGAATATAAGCATTGATGATGAGGATGTTCGCGCCGAGTACGAGCACTACCTAGAACTACGTCGTAAACTTGGTCGCGAGGAAAAGCCTTTGTGCTTGATGGATATTGGCACCATTGGCGCCAAAACTCTCGTGCACCGAGGTATTTTGACGCGTTTGGACGAATCTGAGGAAATCAATGCTTGCACGGTCAAATGCAAGGTTGATGTTAATGGTCACAGCGAAGACTGGCTCTATCTCTTTAAGAACGAAACACATAACCACCCAACCGAAATAGAGCCTTTTGGCGGTGCTGCCACCTGCATCGGCGGCGCAATCCGCGATCCTCTTTCTGGCCGTAGTTATGTGTATCAAGCCATGCGCGTTACAGGCGCTGGCAACCCTCTGGTACCCGTTGCAGATACCCTGGAAGGCAAGCTTCCCCAACGTAAGCTTGTGACTACGGCAGCTGCAGGATATTCTTCCTATGGCAACCAGATTGGTCTTGCAACAGGTCAGGTCAGTGAGCTGTATCACCCTGGATATATAGCAAAACGCATGGAAATCGGTGCTGTTGTAGCAGCAACTCCCGCAAACCATGTCCGTCGCGAAGTCCCCGCTCCAGGAGATCAAATTGTTTTGCTTGGTGGTCGTACAGGCCGCGATGGTATTGGCGGAGCTACTGGCTCTTCCAAGGCTCACAATGCCGAGTCTCTAGAAAAAGACGGTGCTGAAGTTCAAAAAGGCAACGCCCCTATCGAACGTAAGCTCCAGCGACTTTTCCGCCGCGAAGACGCCTGCAAACTTATCAAGCGCTGCAATGACTTTGGCGCAGGTGGCGTTTCTGTTGCTATTGGCGAGCTGGCAGATGGTTTGGCAGTCAATCTGGATGCCGTTCCCAAAAAGTACGAGGGTCTTGATGGCACCGAACTTGCCATCAGCGAATCCCAAGAGCGCATGGCAGTCGCATTGGATCCTACCGATGTTGATAAGTTTATGGACTATGCGCGCGAAGAAAACCTCGAAGCAACAGTCGTAGCTGAAGTCACTGCAGAGCCGCGTCTGCGCATGATGTGGCAAGGAAAGACTATCGTTGATGTAAGCCGTGAGTTCCTTGGCTCCAATGGTGCACCAAAACATCAGGATGTCCACGTAGAAAAGCAGGGCAACTATCACCCATCTTGGCAGGGAGACAGCTTGAGTGAGCGCCTCGTCTCTTTGCTTACCGACGAAAATATTGCTTCCAACAAGGGGCTCTCCGAACGCTTTGACTCCACCATCGGTGCTGCAACGGTACTCATGCCTTTTGGTGGCAAAACCCAGCTCACGCCTCCAATGGCTATGGTGGCAAAGCTACCGGTTGATGGTGAGACCACTACAGTTAGTGGCATGGCCTGGGGATTTAATCCTTACCTGATGGAAGCCAATCAATTTGCTGGTGCATATATCTCTGTAGTTGAGTCACTGTCACGTCTTGTTGCTGCAGGTCTCAAGCGCCAGGATACCTATCTGACTTTCCAAGAGTATTTTGAACGACTACGCAATGTGCCCGAGCGCTGGGGCAAGCCTCTTGCCGCTCTGCTTGGCGCACTAAAGGCGCAAGTCGAACTTGAAGTGGGCGCTATCGGCGGCAAGGATTCTATGTCTGGCTCTTTTGAGAATCTTGATGTGCCACCCACACTTGTCTCGTTTGCAACGGCGGTAGGCTCAATTGACCGCATCACCAGTCCCGAGCTTAAGCGCGCGGGATCCGAGTTATGGCTTATCAAGCCAAATTATGTATCCGATGGCGTGAGGCCTGAAGCAAAGTCACTACTTACAACGCTTGATTACGTTCAAAAACTCATTGGTGAGAAAAAAGTGGACGCCGTGGCAACTCCTGGCTATGGGTGTTTGGCCGAAGCTCTTTTCAAGATGTGTGTAGGCAATCAAATTGGTCTGACTCTCGCTGAGGCCATCAGCTCGGATAGTCTCTTTGAGCTTGCTTATGGCAGCTTTGTACTTGAACTGGCTGAGGGTGCATGCTTGCCCGAACTACCTAAGGGCGTCAACGCAATTCGTCTAGGCGTTAGCTCTGCCGACTATCTCTTGAGCTGCGAAGATGAGCAGATCGATCTTTCCGGCTTGCAGGAGGCTTGGGAATCCCATATGGAACCCGTATTCCCCTATCGCGGCGCAGGTGAGCAGGTCGAGACTGTAAGCTTTGACATTGCCAACAAGAATATCAGTCGCCCAACTCCCAAGCTTAAGCTTGCTAAACCCCGCGTCATCATCCCTGTTTTTCCTGGCAACAACTGTGAATATGACTCTGCTTATGCCTTTGAACGTGCAGGTGCTGAGGTGAGTACGCTTATTATCAACAACCTCACACCTCAGGCCGTTGCCGAAAGTACCGCCGAGTTGGTACGCCAAATCAAGGCAAGCCAAATTATCATGATCCCTGGTGGCTTTAGTGGCGGCGATGAGCCTGACGGTTCTGCAAAATTTATCACTGCATTTTTCCGTGCACCTGAGGTTACCGAGGCAGTACGCGACTTGCTGCAGGCACGTGATGGCTTGATGCTCGGTATTTGCAATGGCTTCCAGGCTCTGGTTAAGCTGGGCCTTGTCCCCTTTGGCGATATTCGTCCAATGGACGAGAACTGTCCCACGTTGACCTTCAATAACATCGGTCGTCACCAAAGTAGGCTCGTGCACACCCGCGTTGCTTCTAATCTTTCGCCTTGGCTTTCACACTGCGAGGTTGGCGATATACACACCATTGCTATTAGCCATGGTGAGGGCCGTTTTGTAGCAAACGATGAACTGCTTACTCAGATGATAGCATCCGGCCAGATTGCAACTCAGTACGTAGACGAGCAGGGCACACCAAGCATGAGTCTAAACGTGAATCCCAATGGCTCTGTTATGGTAATCGAAGGCATTACCAGCCCTGACGGCCGCATCTTTGGCAAAATGGGGCACACTGAACGCTGGACTGTGGGCAATTTCCAAAACGTCCCTGGCAATCACTTCCAGCCTATTTTTGAAGGTGGTGTCGAGTACTTCAGCTAAATTTCTTACCGCGACAAATCGAGCGCCAACGACAACGCTACTAAAAGCAAACAAGGGAGCGAATAGTTTTCGCTCCCTTTTTGCCCTCGCTTTGTATATGCGACCCCAATAAAGCTATCCCTCGGCCACACAACATACAGATGGTTCGTTCTTCGGAGTCAGGCTCCACAAAACCGCAGGTCAAATTTTCCTCTAGACCGAGAAACGAACCATCTATCGAAAAGCGGCTCGAAACGTGAACCATCTAGCGTAATTGTCGTAGAAAGATGAACCATCTGTAGAAGCAGAAGCCAAGCAAAGTGGCAACCAAGCGGTATAAGATCGAAAAGTACAGAGTCAAGGCAGATTACCACTTGCTTGAAACGTTAAGCCTTCTGGGAATCGGCATCCGCATTGGTATTGGCATCTGTTCCCGCGTCAGCAGAGCCCTTGTCCTTGGATGCGCCTGCCATATCACCCACAGCATCACTTACAAGTTGTGCGTATGCCTTGGCGCCGCCTTTACTGAGATGAGCACCATCACCCGCAAAGTACTCATCGTGACCTGCGCTCGCCTTGTACCAATCAATAAGCTGCACGTTGTCGTGAGTTTCAGCCAATCCCTTTAACAGCTTGTTATTACCATCCTGCCAAGGACCCGATGAGCGAACACTTACCAACCAAATTTTGCGGTCTTTGCCTAATTCATCAATCAATTTCTCGAGGTGATTTTTCACCAAAACAGACTCAGCGCCAACAGCAACTACAACATTAGAACCTACAACCTTCTTTTTGAGATAACTTGTAATTGTCTCATGCGTAGACGTGGAGCCGCGACCCTCGGCACAGTCAATTGCACCCTGTGGGAAAGCAGCCGCTAGCTCATCTGTGGCATCCAAGGCTACGGTATCGCCAACCACCAGAGTCGAATAGGTCGTATTTTCCTTGGTGGGCGTCTCATAATTCATCGATTTCTTTATGAGCTGCGCGTACGCTACTGCACCCTCAGGTGTCACATGCTCACCATCTTGCCAAACCCAATCGTCATGGCCCTTGCTGTGGTCATACCAGTCAATAACATTCACATTGTCATGAGCTTCAGCAAACTTGCTAATTAGCTGATTGTTGGCATCTTGCCAACTATCTTTCATACGATTGTTGACCAACCAAAGCGTACGCTTATCACCGACAAGCTCAAGCAGCTGATTGAGCTCTGCTTCCTCAAGCACACCGTTAGAACCAAGACAACTCACCACAGTATCGCCTACAACGCCTTGGTCGATATAGCCTTTAAGTACTTTGATGCCCGCATCCATCTGGCGAGAAATCTTACAATCAATCAGCCCTTTGGGGAAAACCTCTGCAAGCTGGTCATAGGCATCCAAGGGCACAGAATCGCCTACAAGCACCACATCGTAAACACCATCGGCGGTGGGAGTACGCAGAGCAGCAGCTACTACTTGATCTTCTCCAGACTTACCACCTGCCGCATCAGCAGCAGGCACCAACGCCAAACCAAACACTGCAATAAGCAATGTCAAAGTCACTGGTGCAATTTTCAGTGCACGCTGCTTGAACGCCAAGGCAGCTCCATGCTCACGCAATTCGTCAAAAAAGTTTGCAATCGTTGCCGTAAGCGTTCCTTTTTTGCCTAAAGGCTGCTCGACAAAACGGTAGGTCAAATCGGCCGCAAGTAAGGTAAGTACCAGCTGCAACACATATGACCACCAAGGCGTACCCGACGTCGAATTGAAATTTGAGAACAGCAAGACTATGGGGTAATGCCAGAGGTAAAGAGCATAAGAGCGCTGACCCAGCCACACAAAAGGCAGCAGGGAGAGCAGTTTGGAGATGATGGTTCCCGAAGGGAGCAGGGCGGCAATAGCAATAACGCTCACTACAGATGCAAGCGCAACACCGCCGTAATAGGAAAATGAGGTATATCCTTCAGTAAATACCATCATGACAAGCAGTGCTGCGATAGACAGGACTCCTGCCAGCTCGGCAATCTGGCGATTTTTACCTTCAGCAACCGCTGACGCGGTCTGGCGAAGCGGCAGTTTGAAAGCAAGCCAGCAACCCAAAAGCAGGCTCATTGCACGTGTATCAGTACCATAGTAAGCACGCGAAGGGTCTGCTCCAGGCGTATAGAGAATTGCCATCAATGCTGTAGAAATAGCCGCCAACACAAGTAGGCTGTTGCGAATATGGCGCTTGGGCACACGCCGACGCATCAGCAGATACAAAAGTGGTGGCCACACCAAGAAGAATTGCCACTCGATGGCCAGCGACCAATAATGTGTCAATGGTGAAGGAGCACCCGCAGCTGCAAAATAAGAAACCTTGGTCAAAATTTTTGACCAATTTAGCACCATCAACAAAGACGGAATGACATCAGGTCGCATTTTTGTCAGCAAAATGTGGTTAAACAACGTACAAAGGGCCGCAGTCACCACTACGCAAAGTATGGCTTGCGGCATCAGCCTGCGAACACGACGCAGGAAATAAGCTTTGATATCAAAACACCCCTTGTTACGAGCAAATTCACTCATCACGCTATCGGTTGCAAGGTAGCCCGAAAGCACAAAGAGAACCGTGACGCCCAGCAAGCCACCCGACATCCACTTAATACCCATGTGATACGCAATAACAGCAAATGCACAAATCGCACGCAAACCATCGAGTGCATCAACGCGCAGCTTTTTTTTGCGCGGGGCAGCATCAGGCCCTGCTCCATATGGCGCAGCACTATTAGTGCTGGCAGATGTAGCGACATCTCTCATCTGACGAGCACTCAGTCTTTCTTCTCTGGGCAGGTCACGAGCCGCCTGTTTTGCTTGTGTTTCACGCTGAGAATGTCGGATGTCTCTATGCGCAAACAAAGCTTGACGTTCTTCTTGTCGGCGAGCATTGCGACGGGTGCGACGGCGTTCTTCAGCTTCACGAACGCTGCGGCGTGACGTATGAGCCCTGCGGGTACTTGAGCTTCGAGAGCCATTAGCGCGAGAGTAATCTGGTTCCATACGCTGATTCACGTCGCTCCTCCATCATTTAAGCTTTGATACTTCGCTATGGTAGCAGGTCGGCAGGTCAAAATACCTCATAAGTAAACTTTGGTTGTTCTGCGCATCGGTAAAATGTCCATCACAGCTCCCCACGTTACCAATACCGAGCGCATGTATACTCTTTCTAGCGTGGTTTCACTCTTATCTCATCAAGGAGCAGACATGGGTCAGAAGAAAAATCCCAAGGATACGTGCGTGCTCGTTACCGGCGGCGCAGGTTTTATCGGCAGTCATACGGTAGTCGAACTGTTACAGCAAGGCTATGAGGTTATTGTTGTGGATGATCTATCCAATGCCTCTGATATTGTTATCGACCGCATCGACGAGATTGTCGGCGATGAGGCGGCCAGCCGTCTGACCTTCTATGAGGCCGATGTAAATAGCCGCAAGGCCATGGACACCATCTTTACGGACAATCAGATTGACCGTGTTATTCACTTTGCAGGCTACAAAGCTGTAGGTGAGTCCGTCGAAAAACCCATCGAATACTATAAGAACAATCTGGGCAATACACTTAATCTCGTTGAGGTCATGCGCGACCACGGCTGCAAGTCCATCATTTTTTCCAGCTCAGCTACCGTCTATGGTGAACCTGACACATTACCGCTCACCGAAAACAGTCCCAAAAAACCTGCCACCAATCCCTATGGCTGGACCAAGTGGATGATCGAACAAATCCTAAGCGATCTGCACGTGGCAGATCCCGAATGGAATGTTGTTTTGCTTCGCTACTTTAATCCCATTGGCGCACATCCCTCAGGCATGATGGGCGAAGATCCCAAAGGGATTCCCAACAACCTCGTACCATATGTCGCACAAGTTGCCGTAGGTAAACGCGAATACGTCCGTGTGTGGGGCGATGACTATCCCACGCCTGACGGCACTGGTGTCCGCGACTATATCCATGTGATGGATCTCGCCTCGGGTCATGTGGCAGCCCTAGCCTGGATGAATGGCCGCACAGGTGTAGAGATTTTTAACCTCGGTACTGGTAAGGGTTCTTCTGTGTTGGATGTAGTGCATGCCTTCTCGCGCGCTTGCGGAAAGGAACTACCTTACAAGATTGGTCCCCGGCGCGCAGGCGATGTTGTTGCCAACTATGCGGATTGCAGTAAAGCAGAGCAAAAGATGGGTTGGAAGGCAAAATACAACCTTGATGATATGTGCCGCGATAGCTGGAATTGGCAGAGCAACAACCCCAATGGCTATGAGTCTGAGGGCAAGGAGTAACTACTCCCCTATGACCACTACCAACGGTGTAGCTGTCAGCTTTCACAGTACACAGCAGGCATACGCTAAAATTGAGTTCTAAACTAAAAACTGTACTATTTTCAACAATAAGAAAGCAGGTGAAACATGACTTCTCATGCAGCGAATATACAACCCGAGCCTGGTCGTTTTGTTGCATACTTACGTCGGCGCCTGCCTATCATCGAAGACTATCTTGCGACGCATGCGCCACATGCAGCTGCTGGTAGCCAGCATGATGACTTAGAGCGTTATCTTTATGGGCCGCTCGCAGAGTTTACCGCACGTGGAGGAAAAAGAACACGTCCTGCACTCTGTCTACTTGGCTGTGAGGCAGTATGGGGAGATGCCATGCGAGCGCTGCCTTTTGCCTGTGCAATTGAAAATTTTCAGAGTGCCGCGCTGATTCACGATGATATTGCCGATCAAGGAGAGACCCGACGGGGCAAACCCTGCGTGCATATAAGTGAAGGCGTCGGGATTGCAATAAACGTGGGAGACCTCGCGTTAGTAGAAGTCATAAGCGACATGCTTGCTCACAGCAGCCTACCGGACGCGGTAACTTTGCGTGCCATCAGCGAGATTGTACGCATGGAGCGTATGACCGTCGAGGGACAGGCACTTGACCTGGGTTGGGTGCGTGATAAGCGCTGGGATATTACGCCCGAAGATTATCTATATATGGCGCAACATAAGACTGCTTATTACTCAGGGGCAGTACCTTTGGCCGTAGGTGCCATTTGCGGCGGAGGTAGTCCCGAACAAGTCAAAGCACTACGAGAATTTGGTATGGCAGCGGGCCTTGCATTCCAGCTGGCCGATGATCTGCTTAACCTCATAGGAGATGCCAAAGCACAAGGCAAGGACTTCCGCAGCGACATCACCGAGGGAAAGCGCACGCTTGCAGTGGTTCATGCACTGATACATCTTCCTGAAGAAAAGCAGGACAAACTACTACAGATTCTTAAGGCCCACACAGCCGATGCTGCTAAACTCAAATATGCCGTCGAACTCATGCAAGAGGCGGGGTCGATTGACTACGTACAGCAGGAGGCTGCTCGCCTGATTGCTACAGCAAAACTCAAGCTGGATGGCGCAATGTTTGCCAAAGAGGCACGTGCCACCCTGCTTTCTATGGCAGATTTCTTTATTGAACGGAGTGCATAAATGGAACCCATTCGCGAGGGCGCAACTGGCGCCGCCGTGGAGGACATCCAGGAGCGCCTAGTTGCTACCGGTCAGCAGATTGATGCAGCCGAACTTGAGGCTCATCGTTTTGGTCCTTCTACTGCAACGGCCGTGGGTCGTTTTCGTCTGGCACAGGGACTAACACTCGATAGCTGCATCGATACCGAAACATGGTCTGCTTTGGTAGATGAAAGCTATCAGCTCGGTGACCGTACGCTCTACCTAAGATTGCCCAAGTTTCATGGCTCCGATGTGCGTACGTTGCAAACACGCCTGAATATCTTGGGTTTTTCTTGCGGAGAGGCCGATGGGTACTATGGCGCCTACACTGAGTCTGCGGTAAAGCAATTCCAAGAAAGCCAGGGGGCCCTTGCTGATGGCATGTGCTTCCAAGATACCTTTGAGGCTATTGACCGTCTGCATCATGTATGGGGCGGCAAACCTGCTTCTGACCCGCATCCTATGGGCGGTATGGGCTTTGCTCGCGCAGCAGATGTACTGGAATCAATGAGCCTACAGATTACTGGCGAAGAGCCTATCTCTCGTAATATCGCAGGACGCGTATGGAATCTCGCTTCTGCTACAACTGAAAAGAGCGGTCTTAAACTCATCAATACTCCTGATGACGCGCGCTCAGATATTGATGTGCTCTTTATTGTGGCCACAACACCACTACCCACTGACTCATCCATCCAAAATGTAACGATGGATGATGCAGATGCACTGCCCATGCGCATCCGCGTTGCTTTGGATGTCACACATAAACACAAGGGGCCACAGGTGCTTCGCATTGAGTTGCCGCTCCAGTTAGGATATGACGGCAGTTTTACTGCGAGCGACTCTCAGACCTTTGCTGTCATGCTGCTGGATGCAATCTGTGCTGCCTTTGCTTTGCCCGAAGCACACTAGCTCTGCTTCTCTCATCCCTAGCTCTACCCTGCTCCAGTCTGAGGCTGGAGCTTTTTTATTGCAAATTCCTCTTTGTATTCGTTGCAACCTCAGCTTGCAATGAATATTCGTCATAGCTATCTACCTGCTTATTTATACAAAAGTGCAGGTAGATAGGAAGCGTTGCAACCTCAGGTTGCAACGCTTATGAGGGCTGTGTAAAGGATAGGTGAGGCTAGGCTGGATTTATCTCAGCAATTTGCCTGCAAAAAATGCAGAAAACCAAACTAGTTAGCTATAAAAGGCGGGACCCGCGTCTGCGAGCCCCGCCTGACCTGCTTAGATATATAACGTGAAACTTGACTAGCCAAGCAGAGCCTTGGTCATGCTTGCAGCGGCCTTTTTGCCAGCGCCCATTGCCAAAATAACCGTAGCGGCACCAGTAACAACGTCACCACCAGCCCAGATACGAGGATCAGAAGTACGACCATCCTCATCGGTGGCAATGTAGCCCCACTTGTTGAGGTCGTAATCACCAATCATCTCGGCAAAGGGATTAGCGTTAGTACCAATTGCGGATACGGCGACGTCACAAGGAATAATTTCAGTGTCACCCTCGATGGGCTCGGGGCGGCGGCGACCAGACTCATCTGGCTCGCCAAGCTGCATGTTTTGAACCTTGACACCACAGACAGCGCCGTCCTCGCCAGCAATAAACTCCAGAGGTGAGACAAGCTCATGAATCTTGACACCCTCAGCCTTAGCATGGAGCACCTCAGCACGACGTGCGGGCATCTCAGCCTCGGTACGACGGTAGCAAAGGGTAACCTCATCAGCGCCTAGGCGCAAAGCAGTACGGACAGAGTCCATAGCAACATTTCCGCCACCAAAGACTACGACATGCTTACCGTGTTTCATAGGCGTGTCATACTCAGGAAACTGGTTTGCCTTCATGAGGTTAACACGGGTAAGGTACTCGTTTGCAAAAAAGACATTGGACAGGTTCTCACCAGGAACATTCAGGAATTTGGGCAGACCCGCACCAAGTGCAATGTAGAGGGCATCAAAGCCCTGGTCAAAGAGCTCCTGGGCATCGGTGATACGACCAACCACCGAGTTGTACTCAAACTTGACGCCAAGCTCCTCAAGGCCATCAATCTCGCGCTTGACAACTGCTTTGGGAAGACGGAACTCAGGAATGCCATAAACCAAAACGCCACCACCAGTAAAGAAGGCCTCGAACACAGTAACGTCAAAGCCCTCACGAGCAAGCTCACCAGCACAGGTAATACCAGAAGGACCACAACCAATGATGGCAACCTTCTTGCCATTGGCAGGCTTCTTGACAGGAGCAGAAGCAAGCTCAGGACGGTCACCCAAGAAGCGCTCAAGCTGACCAATTGCCACAGGCTCGCTCTTCTTGCCACGAATACAAAGGCCCTCGCACTGACTCTCTTGCGGGCAGACACGTCCGCAGATAGCAGGCAGCATGGAGTCTTCGCGGATGACATCCAGACCATGACCAAACTCACGCTTACGGATGGCTTCGATGAATTTAGGGATATCGATGTTGACAGGACAACCCTCAACGCAGAATGGACGTTTGCAATCGAGGCAGCGATTAGCCTCGGTAACCGCCATGTCTTCGGTATAGCCCTTATCAACAGGACGGAAATCGCGAGCACGCTCAAGTGCTGGCTCTTCATTAGCAGGAACGCGCGGCGTCTTCATATCAGGAATGTAACGACCTTTTACTTCTGGCATGCGCAATTCGCCTCCTCATAGGCCTTCATGGCCTGACCCTCTTCGGTGCGGTATGCGGCCTGACGAGCACGCAGGTCATTCCAGTCAACTTTGGTTGCGTCAAAGTCAGGGCCATCGACGCAAGCAAATTTGGTCTTGCCACCAACCTCAACGCGGCAGCAACCGCACATACCAGTGCCATCAACCATAATGGGATTCAAAGAAGCAGTAATCGGCGTGTTGTACTTCTCGGCAGTCATAGCAGAGAACTTCATCATCGGCACAGGACCTACGCAAAAGACATGATCGGTCTGGCCAGCCTGCAGGAGACGCTCAAGCGGCGCGGTGACAACGCCTTGCTCACCATAGGAACCATCATCGGTGGTGATATGAACATGCTCATCATCGAGGATTTCGCGGAACTGCGGCTCAAGCAACAGCAAATCCTTGGTACGAGCACCCATGATGGCATGGACCTCATGACCAGTCTTGACGAGCTGACGGGTAATGGGGAACGCGATGGCCAAGCCAACGCCACCACCAATAACCGTCCAAACACCATCCTCAAACTCGCTGGGTCGACCCAAAGGACCAGTAACATCCTGAATAAAGTCACCAGCCTGATACGTCGAAAGCATCATGGTAGTCTTGCCAATTACCATGAAGATGAACTCGACCCAGCCCTCGTCGGCATCCCAATCCGCAAAAGTGAAGGGCACGCGCTCGCCCGTCTCGTTTGCACGCACCATCAGGAATTGACCAGCCTTGCAGTGCTTGGCCATCTTGGGTGCCTCAATGCGGAACTTGAATACCTTCTCCGAGAACTGCGTCTTATCGAGGATTTTGTACATAGCGCAGGGCTCCTCTCCTTCGCAGCATCTCAATTCGATCCGCACGTCCCCCGCGCCGATCGAACCACACAACATAAAGATTGTAACGCAAAGGAGCGGTTTCCCTTAAGGCAATACGTCCAAAAACACCCTACCTCCTCCCCAAAATTGCTAAACCTCAGGAAGGAGACGAAAAGGAAAAAAGACCAGTTAATTAAGCGCCTTTACCAGTCACAAGCATATGCAAGCAAGACACGCTATTTTGCTACCTGAGCGAGTCCTTCTTTCAAGCAACGCTCTACGCAAGCGGCACCATCAGCGGCAAGCATCTCAAACTCATCCAACTGAGTACCTTTGAGTTGACGCAACACATATGTTGCTACATCCATCTTTCCAGGAGGGCGGCCGATGCCGCAGCGCAGGCGACCAAAATCACGTGTACCCAGCTTGTCAGCAACTGAACGCAGGCCGTTGTGCGCATTCAGGCCTCCACCCCACTTGGCAGCAAGCTTGCCCGCCGCTAAATCAATCTCATCATGCACTACCAACAACTCCGCTGGACTCACATGATGTAAGCGTGCAAGTTTGGAAAGAGGCCCACCGCTGGTATTCATAAAATCCTGTGGCTTGGCAAGCAACACTTCGCGCGCTTCACCAAAAGCATCCGTCACCTTGATTTGTGCGACCATACACCCAGCTTCGCTTTTCCAATAGCGAACACCATAGTTATCCGCTAAGCGGTCAACTACAGCAAAGCCAATGCTATGACGAGTACACGCATAGTCTGCGCCAGGATTACCCAGACCACAGACTATGCGAATTGTCTTTGGAGCAGGGGGCATACAAGCATCCTATAACTCGCTGCCGCCACCAAAAATGGTAGAGGTCGGCTGGTTGGTATATACCTTGTAGATTGCTTCAGAAAGCTCGGGGGCCACAGAGACAGTCTTGATCTTGGAGCCTTCCTTATTTGCATACTCACAAGGAATTGCGTTGGTAACGCAGCACTCTTCAATAGGCACATCTTCAAGGCGCTCAATAGCGGGGCCAGAAAACACACCATGTGTGGCACAGACATAAATGTCGCCAGCGCCCTTCTGCTTGAGTTCCCTCACCGAGCCACAAAGCGTTCCTGCGGTATCAATCATATCATCGTTAATGATGCAGGTCTTGCCTTGAATATCACCAATGATAGCCATGACCTCGGAAACATTGTGGCGAGGACGGCCCTTGTGAGCGATAGCAAGCGAGCAGCCCAGCATATCGGAGAGTTTTTTAGCAGCCTTAGCACGGCCCACATCGGGAGACACAACGACAACATTTTCCCAATCCCAACCCATTTTCTCGCCCTTCTCGGCATAGTACTTGCCAAAGAGATCAAGGGCAGTAAGGTGAGTGACAGGAATATCAAAAAATCCCTGAATCTGACCTTGGTGCAAATCAAGAGTAATAACACGATCAACACCTGCGGTTTCAAGCAGATTGGCAACAAGGCGAGCAGTAATTGGCTCGCGGGAAGCAGCTTTGCGATCTTGACGAGCATAGGCATAGTGAGGAATGACAGCCGTCACACTTGCAGCAGATGCGCGATGGGCTGCGTCAGTTGCAATGAGCAGCTCCATCAGCAGGTCATTAACGTTTTTACCTGCAATAGACTGGATAAGGAAGACCTCGTCACCACGAATAGACTCATCAAAACGAGCATAAATCTCGCCATTAGCAAACTTCTCAAGCTTGAGACCAGAAACCTCAAGGTGCAAGATGTCAGCAATCTCCTGCGCGAGCTCCTTGTTGCCACTGCAGGTAAACAGCTTTATTTCCTTGGTAGCAAACATAGGGGCACATAGATCTTCGTACATGTACTTGTCCTCCTTGATGGGGCTGTGCGACTGGCGCTACGACTGTTTGTACTATTTGGACGATACAGCGAACGAACTGCTTATCAAGGTGTCAAAACACCTGGATTGCTAAAAGAAAAAATGTACTTAGGAAGGCTGTGCAGCATCAAGTTCATCCTCAATGTTAATTTCTTTGGCAACAAAATCCTCAAGGATATAGCCATCACCTACCTGCACGTCTGTAAGGCGCGTATGAGGACCAATAAGACAATCTTTGCCAATCTGCGTAGTGCCCCAAAGCATCGTGAGAGGCATCAAGGTGGTGTCACATCCAATACTCACTTCAGGGCCCACCCAGACAAGCGCAGGATCAAGCATCGAAACACCTTCGGCCATCAATGCATGGTTGATACGCAGTTGCATTGCTTTATTTGCTTCAGCCAACTGTATGCGACTGTTCACGCCCAGGAGCTCGGCGTAATCATCCACATGTACAGAGGCAACGGGCTCACCCATATTCACATAAATGCCCACCATATCTGTGAGGTAATACTCGTGCTGGACATTGTGGTTGCCAATTTTGTCAATGTTGACCGTAAGCCTGCCTCCACAGAAGCAGTAGATGCTTGAGTTGCATTCAGTCAAACTCTGGTGCTGCTCAGGGGTGCAATCTTTATGCTCAATAATTGCCTGAACGTTGCCTGCCTCGTCAAAGGCAATACGTCCATATCCCGTAGGGTCGGGAGGCGTCATCGTAAGTACCGTACAAGCGTTATGCTCTGATTTTGTGCGCTCAATAAGAGAAACAATGGTTTCAGCGCGCAGCAGCGGAGAATCACCAGATAAAACTACGACCGGTCCATCAAAGCTACCAAGCGCATCACGTACACAGCGGACAGCGTGACCAGTACCCAAACGTTGTGCTTGCTCGACAAAAATAACCTCTTCGCCATCAAGACAATCGCGCACTTCTTGGCTGTGGCTTCCCACAACGACCACAATGCGATCAGCTCCAGCTTGACGCGCCGCACGCACAGACCACCAGACCAACGGCCTGTCGAGGAGCTTATGGGTAACTTTGGAATGGGCAGACTTCATTCGCGTTCCCTCGCCAGCGGCGAGTACAATCGCGGTTGTTGGCATGCCAAGACCCTCCCGGATGGAGTTTGCAGATTCTAAAAGCGAAGCTGCGTAAGCTAACTTCTCTTTTTTAATTACTATAGCGTAGCGACTGCCGAGTGGGCGGCGAAAACATTCCTGCAAAATGCGACCACAGGATTAAA
>NZ_CAMXYY010000006.1 GCF_947253395.1 uncultured Olegusella sp. | reverse complement strand
CGAGATCTACACCCATAAGGTTTCGTCGGCAGCGTCAATGTGTATAAGAGACAGCGCTAGACTGGCGTGAGTAGATTATTACGAGGACGTAGATTATAAGTACGTAGATTACGATCATATAGAGCGAGGAGAGCAATCATGGCAGATGAACTCACAGAAGCAGAGCGCACAGAGCTCGAGCAGCTTCGTGCGGAAAAAGCTGCCCAGCAAGAGGCGGCACAGGCTGCTCGTGATCGTGCAGAACTGCAACGTCTTAAAGAGGAACGTGCTCGTGCTGCTCGCGAGGCAGAGGCAATCAAGCGCGAAGCCGCTTTGCGCGAGCAGGGCCGCAAGTTTATGGAACCCGACGAAGACGATCTCAACATGCCCATGGGCCAAAAGATTGTTCTTGCTGTTATTGCGTTGCTTGTCCTTGTGATTGTGGTCTCGCATCTTCTGAAGTAGTTCAGACTATATGGCTGCTACATGTCTCGTTTTTTTGCAGCAAAGCAGCTTGGAGGACCCGTTTTTTCGTCTCGTGGTACTCTGTAGTGCGAAGTGTTTGCGGGATTACTCGTTGCTTCCCGTAGACAAAGTTTTTCGGGGAGGAACATCAGATGGCCTTAACCGACCGTACGACTCCGCAGGATGTCGCGCTTAATACCGACCTTTACGAACTAACCATGGCTCAGGGCTTTTGGGAGTCTGGCCTCAACCAGGGAGAAGCGTGTTTCAACGTCTTTTTCCGTGAGTGTCCCTTTGACGGCGGATACGCTGTTTCCTGCGGTCAGGGTCAGATTGCTGAACTTGTAGAAAACTTTGTGTTTAATGAAGATGCGCTCGAATATCTTGCTGCGTTGCCCGCACCTGGTGGTGGGCTTCTTTTTAAGCAAGGCTTTATTGACTATCTGCGCGATTTCCGTATGCATGTTGATATTTGGGCCCCTCGTGAGGGTGATTTGATTTTCCCGCGCGAGCCACTTGTGCGCGTGCAAGGTCCTGTGATTGACTGCCAGCTACTTGAGACTGCTTTGCTTAACCTTATCAACTTCCAGACCTTGGTGGCTACCAAGACCGCTCGTGTTGTTACGGCAGCTCAAGGACATGCCGTCTCTGACTTTGGTCTACGTCGTGCTCAGGGTCCCGATGGGGGTCTTGCCGTTGCACGTGCTTCTTATATTGGCGGCGCTTCGAGTACCTCCAATGTCCTTGCTGGCAAAATTTACGATATACCTGTTTTTGGCACACATGCCCACAGTTGGGTGATGGCTTTCCCGACCGAGATCGAGGCCTTCCGTGCCTTTGCAAAATCCAGTCCTAAAAATTGTGTGCTGTTGCTCGATACCTACGATGTCCACCAAGGCATCAAAAATGCTATCAAGGTTGCAAAAGAGATGGAGGAGGCAGGGGAGCGCTTGGCTGCTATCCGTATTGATTCGGGTGACCTTGCCAAACTCACTAAGGAAACTCGTGAAGCCTTTGATGAAGCGGGTTTGTCCTATGTAAAGATCAGCGCTTCTAACGACCTGGATGAATACACCATCCAGTCGCTTTTTGCGCAGGGTGCACCCATTGATTCTTTTGGTGTGGGTACCAAACTTGCTACCTGCGATCCTCAGCCCTCGCTGGGCGGTGTCTATAAGCTCTCGGCCGTACGTAATAGCAAAGAAGAGCCATGGTTGCCTAAGATTAAGCTTTCCGAACAAGCCTATAAACGTACCCTACCAGGTATTATGCATGTCATTCGCTTTGTTGATGACGCGGGACGTCCCATAGGCGATCAGATAGTTGATGATTCGGTAGCTGTGGGCAATAGCACGATTGCCGTGGATATCAACGATCCTTTAACTACCTACGATTTTACTGGTGCGACAGGAATCGAGTTGCTTGAGCAGATTATCGATGATGGCAAACGCTGCAAAGAACCCGACACTATTGTCGTTGCAAAAGAGCGTTGCCGTGACTCGCTGATGAGACTCGATCCCGCCGTCAAACGCTTCCTCAATCCTCAGACCTATCCTGTGGGACTGGAGCCAGGACTTGACAAGTTGCGTCACGAGTTGGCACGTACGGAGAGACGAACTGCTTCTAAGACTCGTTAACGTGTAGCTTGTGTAGCCCTTTGATAGTGCTCGATACAAGCAGTGATTTTGCTAAACTTACTATTTATGATGCGCCAGCAGCTTGCTGACGCAGGATTTGATGTATGACCGAAGGAGTGCAGTATGCCCGAAAAGATCGAGGAACTTATCAGGCAGGCAATTGCCGCTGCCCAACAGGCAGGCGACCTTGCAAGCTTCGAGTTGGAAGACTGCGGAGTCGAGCGACCGGCTGATGCCGACAACGGTGATTGGACCTCGACAGTTGCATTGCGCTCTGCTCGTCTTGCTCATGCAGCTCCCGCCAAAATTGCCGCCGCTATTGTGGCCCATTTGCCCGAGGACAAACAGATCTCTAAGGTTGAGGTTGCAGGTCCTGGTTTTATCAATTTCTATCTCAGCACTGCTGCGAGCAACGATGTTTTCCGTCTAGTACGTGAGGCTGGTGCTGATTGGGGCAAATCTAATGTGGGTAATGGCCTCAAACTGAATTATGAGTTTATTTCTGCCAATCCCACGGGTCCTTTGCATGTTGGTCATGGCCGTTGGGTAGCGCTGGGTGACTCAATGTGCAATATCTTTGATCACACCAACTTCAAGGTTTTTCGTGAGTATTACATCAACGATCACGGCTCCCAGATGGATGTTTTTGGTAGCTCTGTTGCTACACGTTATCTGCAACTCGTTGAGGTTATACGCAAGGACAAGGTGGACGTTGCTACCGCTCATGCGACGCTTTTGGCAGATCGCGAAGCATATGTCGAAGACGAAATGGACGAGCACCCTGAGCAGCATCCCTACATGGATGCTTTTAACGAGGTTTTGGGTGGCAACTCCTACGGCGGCGACTACATCATTGACATTGCGCGCGAGTTTTATGAGGCTGATGGCGACAAGTGGTATGACGTTGCGCCTGAACTGCGTACTGATGAGTTCCGTGAGCGCGCATATCAGGCCATGCTTGCCCGCATTAAGGCTACCTGCCACCAAGCACGCTGCGACCTTGATCTGTGGTTCTCCGAGCGGACTCTCTATATCAAGGATGAGACGGGTACTTCTCCTGTTGATCGTGCCTTTGCAAGGCTTGACAAGAAGGGCTATCTCTATAAGACCGATGATGGCGCGCTGTGGTTTAAGTCTACTGCCTTTGGTGATGATAAGGACCGTGTTCTCATCAAGAGCAATGGCGAGTATACCTACTTTGCTTCTGATGTTGCCTACCACTGGGACAAGTTCCAGCGCGATGACTACTCCATTGATCTTTGGGGTGCCGATCACCACGGCTATATTGCCCGTGTAACTAATGTCTGCGATGCCTTGGGTTACCCCGGTCAATTTGAGGTTAACCTTGGCCAGTTTGTAAACTTGCTGCGCAATGGCGAGCCTGTTCGTATGTCCAAGCGTCGCGGTACTATGGTCTCTTTCAAGGAGCTACTTGATGAGGTTGGTACCGATGCTACCCGCTACACGCTCGTTTCCAAAAGCTCAAATCAGACCATTGACTTTGATATCGAAGCCGCAAAAAAGCAGGAGTCTAGCAACCCTGTTTTCTACGTACAGTATGCTCATGCCCGCATCTGCTCTATTTTGCGTCGTGCCGCTGGGGTCAATGAGGATGAAGCTCGCGAGCTTGGTATGGACGTTGTTGCCAGCAAGGCAATTGGTGCAGACTATGATCTTTCTTTGCTTACCGAGCCCTCCGAGGCAGCTCTTGCGCGTAAGATTTCTGAATTCCCTGAGCTTGTTGCTTCCTGTGCACGTGACCGTGCACCCTTCCGTTTGACACACTTCTGTGAGGAACTTGCTGCTTCGTTCCATGGTTTCTACCAGCATTGTCAGGTACTGCCCAGCGAAGGTCGCCCCGTGGACGCCGAGCTTTCGCATGCACGCCTGGCAGCAATTGACGCCGTTCGTATTAACCTTGCTATTGCCCTCAAGTTGATTGGTGTTTCTGCTCCTGAGGTTATGTAAGGCTGTTTTAAGCCGCAAAAAGTACTCCGTGAGCCCGAGGTATGCGCCTCGGGCTTTTTTGCCAACAAAACCATGAGGCTTACTACAAAGTGCTGTGCTTAGTTTTGCTGCACTTTGCTTACTGGATGCTCATCCGAGACCCAGCTGTTTGGGTCGTGTGAATCTAATGTATTAGCAGTTCTTTACAAATTTGTGAAAATCTTTATCTATATGAGTTCATATAAATTCTTTGCGCGTTAAAGTTGCAATAGGAGGACGTGAAGCTTCAAGCTACCAATGAGGCAAAAGGACTCATGGGAGTGCTTTAACTGGAGGGGGTTTCTTGTGGAGGTACGTGAGTATTTGGCAATTCGCCGCGCCTACAATACCATCCGCCAGAGGTGCGATGCAGATCAGCGTCTCACATTTTCTGAATTTGCAATTTTATGCAGACTTTCTCTCTCGCCTGAGGGCTTGCGTACCTCTGATATTGCTGAGTATCAGGGTTGCCTGCGGCCCACGATGACACACCGTACAAAGCACCTTGCCGATCTCGGCTTTATTATTCGTACACAGGGCAATACTGACTGTCGTAATGTTTTGTGCTACCTCAGCGATGACGGTGCAGAGATGGTTTCTGCGCTCTGCTCGCAAACACGCTCTGAACTCGCCCATTTACTGTCCAATCGTCCAACCACTGATCATGTACGTAAATATGTCGATGCCATGGGTTCTATTGATGTAATGGCTCGCAGCTTAGTATTGCTAGCACTCTATGCACAGCTCGATGGCCAGGCAAGCATTGGTGCTATTGTCGATGTGCTGGGATTTTTGCAGCCGACGGTGTCGATGGCTGTTTCTGCGTTGGCTCGCGATGGCTTGCTTAATCGTGATGCATCTTTGCGTGGTAAATCCTCACATCCCGTCTCTTTGACCAAAGAAGGACGTGCGGAAGCAAAGAGTCTCAATGATCGTATTGAGACATTGACTCCTGTTCGTCGTGCTCGCAGGCAGTAATTTTTTCTTCTCAAAGGGATTCTCAAAAAATATAGTATTCTTGCCAACATTGATATAGTTGATAATGTTATGATGTGACAAGTCCGCGCATGCATGCGCATTTAATCTTTTCTAGCAAGCACAATCAAAGTGGTTAGTACATCGACATGTATCACGTTGTAATGCAAAGCTGGGATACCCCTTTGAGATGGGTTGTTGTTGCAGAGCGCCCAGGAAGGTAGTACCTGCATGGAAGAAAATATGGTTGCTGAAAAACTCGGCGAAGAAGCGCCCGTTACACAACAAAGCAGTGCTTCTCCTGAGTTAGGATCTGGTGATACATCCATCAGCACCGAAGAAGCCCCCAAACCTCGTCGTAGACGTACGCGTAAAGTAACAGCTACAGCTACAGCAGAGGCAGATCAAATTGCTTTGAATCTGGATAGCGATGCGCCTGCTACAGAGCCAGCAATAAAGCCCGTGAGGCGTCGCAGGAAGAAGGCTGTCGCTGAGACAGAAGAGGCTAAAGCGGATGCTCAGCCAGAAACGTCCGAAGCAGCACCCGCGTCCAAGCCGCATAAAAGGCGTGCGCGCAGCAGTGCAAAGGCCAAGGTGGAAGCTGCTGCTACCGAGACCCAGGGTGAAACCCCCACAGAAGTATTTACTCCCGATGAGACTCATCACACAGCTGCACCTGCTGAGCACAATACAGAAGCCGCAGCTTCACAAGCCGATGAGGTACAGCTAGTC
Source organism: uncultured Olegusella sp. (assembly GCF_947253395.1). Lineage (GTDB taxonomy): Bacteria > Actinomycetota > Coriobacteriia > Coriobacteriales > Atopobiaceae > Olegusella. The sequence goes on along the minus strand of NZ_CAMXYY010000006.1, from coordinate 31,218 downwards.
AATGTTCAGAGCGCCAGCCAAGCTACCGATTTAGAGGCTGCTATCCAAGCTAGCAATTCTGACCAATCCACCAATCCTGAGACTGCCCCTCAAGGAAACAGTGAGTCTTCAGAATCTGCTGAAACAAATGAGGCTCATGCTCCGCGCCGTCGTCACCGTGTAACGGCACGTGATCGGGACTCTGATGCGCGTCGTGATCGTACGGCAAATGTGGTAAATAATCGCAGTCGTCGTAATAACCGTCGCAACAAAAATACTCCTGATCGCACCATCGAACCCTCTCTTACTCTCGAAAGTCTTTCCGAGATGAAGGTGGCGGAGCTTCGAGAAAAAGCTGCTGAACTGGACGTTGATTATGTTGGTCGCCGTAAGAAAGAGCTTATCGAAGAGGTTTTTTCGGCAGCCGCAGCAGCAGAGGGTTTTTGCGAAGTGGATGGCGTCGTACAGATGCAGGCGGAAGGCTATGCTTTTTTGCGCACGGGCAATTTTTCTGCAGGCGATCACGATGCTTTTATCCAGCAACAAATTGTGCGTCAGTATGGTCTGCGCCCTGGTGATCGCATCAAGGGCATGGTAGGTCCTGCTCGCTCTAGCAGTAAATTCCCGCCACTGGTGCGTATTGACACCATTAATGGTAAAACACCTGAAGAGATTAAGCGTCGCCCACGTTTCCGCGATTTGACGCCGATTTATCCTAATGAGCGTCTTGTTATGGAAATGGGCAAGGATTCCACTACGGGTCGCGCGATCGATTTGGTGGCCCCCATTGGCAAGGGTCAGCGTGGATTGATTGTTTCGCCTCCTAAGGCTGGCAAGACTACCGTGCTCAAGCGTATCTGCCAGTCCATCGCAGTTAACAACCCCGAGGTTCATCTCTTTTGCTTGCTGGTTGACGAGCGCCCTGAGGAAGTTACCGATATGGAGCGTTCTATTCGTGGCACGGTTGTGGCATCTACCTTTGATATGCCTGCATCCAATCACACTGCGGTGGCCGAGATGGTTATCGACCATGCAAAGCGCCTAGTAGAACTTGGTGAAGATGTTGTTGTGGTGCTCGATTCCATCACACGTCTTGCTCGTGCCTACAATCTTGCCCAGCCTGCTAGTGGTCGTATTCTTTCTGGTGGTGTTGATTCTGCTGCGCTTTATCCGCCCAAGAAGTTCTTGGGTGCAGCGCGCAATATCGAAGGCGGCGGCTCTTTGACGATTCTTGCATCTGCTCTCGTGGATACGGGCTCAAAGATGGACGAAGTTATCTTTGAGGAGTTCAAGGGTACAGGTAATATGGAGCTCAAGCTCGATCGCGATCTTGCGGATCGTCGTATCTTCCCCGCAATCGATCCGGTAGCTTCGGGTACACGTAATGAGGATTTGCTTATCGATGCACAGATTCAGCCTTTTGTCTGGGGTATCCGTCGTATTCTTGCCAATATGAACAATACCGAGCGTGCAGCAACAGCGCTGGTTAAGGGTCTTAAAGCTACCAACAACAACGAGGAGTTCTTGATTCGCTCTGCAAAAAAAGCTGCCCAGAGTGACTACCTGTCCTAGTCTGTAGCAGTTTGGTACCGCTTGTCAAAATGGTCCAAAAGGCATTCTTGCAATTACCATCAAAAAAGATTGCATTTGCTAGAGAATGCCTTGTTGGATGCTTTTCAAATGATGTATAGGCAGCTATTTGCCCGCAGCCATATATGTATATGTATGGCGCTTTATTCTGCGTTTTTACTACCTGAATTATTAGCTAATGTTCCATACAGCAAGCCAACAACCAGGCCACCATGCTCTATTGCATAGACAACTACATCGAAGGTAGATTGAGCCAAGGGACCCGAAAGCAATGGCTTTGCTTGACTAAAATTACTTTTCAATAGAAATAACGCGATATAGAGCACTATTACGACAAGCCAAATGATGCCTTTGAGTATGTTTTTGTGCCTTGTGGCTAGCAGTGACGTTGCATGTAGTATTTTTGATGCAACAAACATTCCAAGAGCACAGGTAATTATCGGCAGTGCAAATAACATGCATATAAACGAAAACCTAAAATCATAATGTAGATATGCAAAATCTCTAAGAAAGATAATGTAGCATACAGTATATATGCATGCAGCTGCCAAAATTATGCGAGGAAAATATTTTCGAATTGCTTCCATATTCCAACTCCAAATTTTTTGCATACCGAACACCTATGTCCAGTTAGCGTCAGCTATTGCTCACAAATTTGGAAGCAACGCAACCATATATGTCTCTACATTTGTAAAGCTTTAAGCACATAAGGTCGCGTCTTTTATATGTTTAAGATAATTGCTGTAGAGATATGAAATGTAGGCAATAAAAACATAATCTCTCCCATCGCCATTATGACCATGCTGTCAGCCTCTCATCTCGAGAGTCATGTATAGATTATTACTTTCTTATCGACTTAGCTAAAACAAAAGCTGGTTTTGTACCGAGATGTATATTTAAGGCCGTAAACGGTAGCTTTTTGGATAAATGCTTTCCTAAATAAGTAAGCTTAGCAAGTTACCCAGCACTTACACCGTTGCAACCTCAGGTTGCAACGGAATTGATTTACCTGCTGAAATACATAAAACTGCAGCTAATTAGCCTGTTAAGGAAATCGTTGCAACCTCAGGCTGCAACGATTTGTGGGGTATAGAAAAGGTTGCAAGCTCAGGTTGCAACGATTTGCGAGGTATAGAAAAGGTTGCAAGCTCGGGTTGCAACGATTTGCGGAGTATAGAGGCCACAGCGATATTTGAGCATATGGTAAGAAACGCTGCTAGTTTTTGCATCAGAAGAGGCACTAATTTTCACAAATGACCAGCTTCATCCTTGCATTTCTTAAGATATGAATTATAGTTGCATCAAGTCTGGACTTTTTTGTCGAGATAAAACGCGACGGTACACGAAACTAAAACACAGCAAGCCGTTGCAAAAGCTGTACCAAGGCGCTTTTGCCTTAGCTTTCGTGTACCCCGCTGCACAGGTAAGCGAGCGGGGAGGATCCATGAAGAATACAACGCATTCACCAGCTATTGTGGCCGGTCTTCTTGGTGCTGCTACAACTTCGCTTGCGAGACCTGCTTATGCTATGGGCCGCTCTGCAGCGGCGCTCACGCTGCCCACTATGCATGCGTCGGCCGATTTTTTGATGGGTATGGCAACAGGTGCTGTTGCTTGTGGCATCGTCAGCTTTGTTATCTTTGTCATATCCGAGCAGTTAGATAGGCGAGCAGAACAGCGGCAAGCAGAACAGCGTACAAGCAAAGAATCTGTCTCGGCAGATGCAAGTTTTGCTTCTCTTGCAGGAGATACGTGTGCTGGTATGCCTGTTGTGTTGGATGTAGTTTCTGAAGCTGCACAGGATAAGACAGATGAGCAGGCAGAAGTTTCAGCAACACTTGCTCCAAACGGCTCAGCTGATAGCCTTGGAGCGCACGTTGCTACCGACTATGCAGATATTGCCGAAAACTATGTCGAGAAACTGAGCTGGAAACAGCGCATGGCTTCTCGCGCTGCAGGTGTCAAGGCTATGCTCACTCAGCGTCTAGGTCAGGACATGTTGCAGGATGTGCCTGTGATTACGCGCGCCGATGGCAGTGTGGGTGATGTGGGTACTGGTTGGTGGGATGCTGCTATGGCAGCAAACCTTCGTCGAGACAAGTTTGTGCTTGCAGCTGAAAAAGACTTTGATACCACTTTGGCTCATCGTCATGTATCGCCAGCAACACCTGAGGTCCCCCAGCCTGCAAAACCGCAGGTAAACCCCACGGCAGTGTCCAATACGCAGTCTGTTTCGCGCGCCGATCAGATTCGCTGCCGCATACCTGAAGTCGATTTGGGAATCTATCCTGAACACCGCAATGCTGCTTGTGTGGATAATACTGAAGATTTGTGGAATCAGGCCATGACGGCCATGGAAGCTCGTGATACCGAGCCTGCAACTGCAGCAGGTACCCCAAGTGATGAACTAGATCCTTCTACCTTGCATGCACCCGATACGCCTACAGCAGTGCTACCCTTCCGTCCTGTTGCTGGTCATCCCGAGGTGGTAGATAAGTCCAGTTACGTAGATTATCTGCTTCGCCAAGAAATTGAGAATAACAGCTCCGATGTTGTAAAGCGTAGCTCTCGCGATTATCTTCGCGTACTTGAAGGTGGATCTATGTCTTCGGCACCGACCTTGTTTAATATTGCTCGCAAAGAACAAGCAAAAAGCAACTATGTACCCAAGCATATGGCAGGCGTTGCAAAAGATGCAGAAAATGAGGCGGTCAAGTCCCAAGAAGAAAGTGTTTACCGTTTTGCAAACGAGGCATAGACCAGCAGTTTAGCTGTCCTGTGGTAAATTTAGGGGCTTATATTTCTAAATAAATATTTTCATGTTACAGACAAAAAAACTGATGCCATCCTGCATTGGGGTTGCATCGCGTTCCCTCTAGAGTGTGGTAAGCCCAAATTGCGTAGGGAGGAGCCCTACGCAATTTGAGAAAGTTCAACAGAAGGGGGACCGATTATGAAGACGAATCTGACGCGCCGGAACTTTCTGGGCACCATTGGTATTGCTACTGCTGGTCTAGCTCTAGCTGGTTGCGGTAACTCTGGTAGCGCTGGCTCTGGGGATTCAGGCGAAAAGGCAAAGAGTCAAATTGATGGACCCAAGGGTTCGTTTAAGGTTGGTAGTATCGGTCCTTTGACTGGTGCAGCTGCAATTTATGGCACTGCTACGGACTGGGGTGCACAGGTTGCCGTAAACGAAATCAACAAAGCTGCTGGTGATGTGACCTTCTCCTACAACTGTCAGGACGATACACACGTTGCCGAGACTTCGGTCAATGCGTACAACAATCTCAAGGATTGGGGCCTTCAGATTCTTGTTGGTACCACAACCACCGCTCCTTGCGTGGCAGTTTCTGACAAGACAAATAAAGATAATATCTTTGAACTGACGCCTTCTGCATCTTCTGTCGATGTTATTGGTGAGGGCTCAAGCCGCAAGTCCAATGTGTTCCAGATGTGCTTTACCGACCCCAACCAGGGCAAGATTTCCGCAGATATGGTTGCCCAAAAAAAGCTTGGCACCAAGGTTGCTATTTTGCATGATCAGGGTGATACCTATTCCACTGGCTTGCACGATGGTTTTGTTGAGGAAGCAAAAAACCAAGGTCTTTCGATTGTTGCTGATGAGTCTTTTGACTCCAATAACAATACTGACTTTACGTCTCAGCTGGGTAAGTTTAAGGATGCTGGCGCAGAAGTTGTCGTCATGCCCTTCTATTATCAGCAGGGTGGCCTGGTGCTTCAGCAGGCAAAGGATAATGGCTACGAATTTACCTTCGTTGGCATGGATGGCATGGACGGCATCCTACAGCAGGATGGCTTTGACGCCAGCGTTGCTGAAGGCCTCTACCTCATTACGCCTTTCACTGCAGACACTGAGGACGAAAATACTCAAAAGTTTGTTGATGCCTTCTCCAAACTCTCTGATGGTGTTAAGCCCAATCAGTTTGCTGCAGATGCCTATGACTGTGTTTTTGCAATTAAGCAGGCCATTGAGGCATCTGGCGTTACGTCGGACATGTCCGCCTCTGATATCTGCGATAAGCTTGTCGCAAGCTTTACGGCAAAAGACTTTAAGTTTAGTGGTCTGACCGGTACTGATATGACTTGGAGTGAGGATGGTACCGTCTCCAAGGTTCCTCAGTGCTATGTCATTAAGGATGGCAAGTACCAGGTAGTTGCCTAAAGTCCGACATTGATTGCAAGGACAGGACGGAGGCGGCTATGGCCACCTCCGCCTTGTTGTTAGGTGCGAGTGAGAAGGGGCGCGTTAGATGCAATTTTTGTCCACCCTTATAAATGGACTGTCGCTTGGCAGCATTTATGCCGTTATTGCTCTGGGCTATACCATGGTCTATGGCATCGCACGTATGCTGAACTTTGCCCACGGTGACATTATTATGGTTGGAGCCTATATTTGCTTTTTTATGATGGGCCTGTTTGGACTGCCGCCATTGCTGGCAGTACTCATTTCCATTGTAGGTTGCACGCTACTCGGCATTGTTATTGAGCGTCTTGCTTATAAGCCGCTGCGCAACGCTCCTTCGCTTGATGTACTGATTACCGCTATTGGTGTATCTTATTTTTTGGAAAACGGTGCGCTGCTGCTCTTTGGTTCCAATCCTAAGGTATTCAAGTCAGTTATACCTTTTGGTCCCTTGCAAATTGGTAGTCTTACCATCAAGTCCACCGCACTGGTTTCCATTGTGGTCTGCGCTATTGTTGCTGTTGCGTTGACGCTCTTTACTCAGCGGGGCAAAATGGGCAAAGCGATGCGCGCTGTCTCCGAAGATAAGGGTGCCGCTCAGCTTATGGGCATCAATGTGAACAAGACCATCTCACTCACCTTTGCTATTGGCTCTGGCTTGGCTGCAGTAGCCGGCGTTTTGCTTTGCTCGTCTTATCCTACGCTGTATTACATGACGGGTTCCATGCCTGGTATCAAAGCCTTTATTGCTGCCGTTATTGGTGGTATCGGCTCGATTCCCGGTGCGTTTTTGGGTGGTCTTATTTTGGGTGTTATCGAGATGTTTGCTCGTACCTACGTCTCTACCAAGTTCACTGACGCCATCGTTTTTGGTGTATTGATTATTGTGCTATTGGTTCGACCTGCTGGCCTTTTGGGCAAGCCTGTAAACGAGAAGGTGTAGCCCTATGGAATACAAAATGTCGCGATCTTTGCGTTCAACTCTCACTACCTATGGTGTCGTTGTACTTTTTTTTATTGTCTGTGAGATTTTGATTGCAACGCATATCCTCTCTTATTCGCTCCAAGGTCAGCTGGTACCCATCTGTGCGTATGTCTGTATGGCAATTTCACTCAATCTCGTCGTGGGTATTTCTGGTGAGCTTTCGCTGGGGCATGCAGGATTTATGAGTATCGGTGCCTTTTCTGGTGTAGTTGCTGCTGCTCTTGTGGGTGGCGTGGCAGTAAATGAGCCGGCAATTCTTGTCATCTCGATGCTTGTTGGTGGATTGCTTGCTGGTGTGATGGGTTTTTTGATTTCTATTCCGGTTATGCGCCTGCATGGCGACTATCTGGCCATTGTCACCCTAGCCTTTGGTGAGATTATCAAGAATATCTTGAACAATCTTTATGTGGGGATGGACGAGAGTGGCTTGCACCTCAGCATGAATAGCGAAAGTTCGCTACATATGTCTCAGGCAGGAAAAGTTTTGCTTGCGGGCCCTAAAGGTGCAGTTGGCGTTACGACGATTGCAAACTTTACCGTGGGTATCTTGTTGGTACTATTTTGCCTCTTTGTGGCACTGAACCTCATTAATAGCCGTTCTGGTCGCGCAATTCTTGCTGTCCGTGATAATCGCATTGCAGCGGAAGCCTGTGGCATCAATTCGATGAAGTACCGTATGATGGCTTTTGTGGTTTCGGCAGTGCTTGCTGGTATGGCCGGTGCACTCTATGGCCTGAACTACTCGAGCTTTATCCCCAGCAAATTTGATTTCAATAATTCCATTATGGTGCTGGTGTTTGTTGTTTTGGGCGGTATTGGCAATATCCGTGGTGGCATGATTGCAGCAGCAGTGCTGACCGTGCTTCCCGAAGCGCTGCGTTTCCTGTCTACCTACCGCATGCTGATTTACTCTGTCGTGCTGATTGCCGTTATGCTTATCTCCAACAACGAGCAGGCACGTATGGTATTGCGTAGGTTCAAAAATCATTTCAAAAAGAGCCGCAAAAAGAAGGCTGCTCCTCAAGTAGCTGTTGTGGGGGCTGGTGCTGCGAGCGCAAAGGAGGATGGCGCCCATGACTAAGGAAGAAAAGCAGGCCGTGTCGGCTCCTAAGGGTCAGCGCTCTGGTATCAAAGCGCGTCGTGTTACTACCAAAATGGTGCCTTTGCCTTCGACCTCTATTGTGCCTGAGCGCGACCTCGGTAAAGAACCCATCCTCGAATGTCGCCATTTGGGTATTGACTTTGGTGGCCTGCATGCTGTTGAGGATTTTGATATTGCTGTAGGCCGCACTGAGATTGCTGGTCTTATTGGTCCTAACGGCGCAGGTAAAACGACTATTTTTAACTTGTTGACCAAGGTCTACCAGCCCACACGAGGTACGATTTTGTTGGATGGTCAGGATCTCAACAATATGAGTGTTCCTAAGGTCAATCAGGCAGGCATTGCTCGTACTTTCCAAAACATTCGCCTCTTTTCCAACCTATCGGTTGAGGATAACGTGCGTATTGGCCTGCACAATCAGGTGAAGTGCTCAATGCTCAACGGCATCTTCCGTACACCACAGTTTTTCAAGAGCGAAAAGGCCTTCCATAAGCGCGCCCTTGAACTGCTTGATGTGTTTGATATGGCCGATCTTGCTCAAGTCTCTGCGGGTTCTTTGCCCTATGGTGCTCAGCGTCGTCTTGAGATAGTCCGCGCTCTTGCAACCGAGCCCAAGCTTTTGTTACTTGACGAGCCTGCGGCAGGTATGAATCCCTCCGAGACCTCTGATTTGATGGACAGCATTCTCAAGATTCGCGATGAGTTCCAGATTGCCATTATGTTGATTGAGCACGACATGGACCTTGTGATGGGCATCTGCGAAGGCATTGCTGTTTTGAACTACGGCAAGATTATTGCCAAGGGTACGCCCGAAGATATTCAAAACAATCCTGAGGTTATTGAGGCTTATCTGGGTTCTCAAGCCGATGCCTCTGCAGAGAAGGAGGCCTAAGCTATGGCATTGCTTTCCGTGCGAGATATGCATGTGTACTATGGCTCAATCCATGCCATCAAGGGTATCTCCTTTGACGTTGAGGAAGGTGAAGTTGTTACCCTGATTGGCGCGAATGGTGCAGGCAAATCTACGACGCTCAAAACGGTTTCAGGTTTGATGGTGCCACGTGCAGGTGAGATTGAATTTGCAGGGGAGTCCATAGCAGACGTTCCAGCAAATGATTTAGTGCCCAAAGGTTTGGCGTTATGTCCTGAGGGTAGGTCTCTTTTCCAGGCTATGAGCGTAGAAGAAAACCTTGAGATGGGTGGCTATACGCGTCCCAAAAACGAAGTTGCTGATGATATGGAGCGGGTCTTTGCTCTTTTTCCACGTTTGAAGGAGCGTCGTCGTCAGATTGCTGGTACGCTTTCGGGTGGTGAGCAGCAGATGGTTGCCATGGGACGTGCTATGATGAGTCGTCCGCGTCTGCTCATGCTCGACGAGCCTTCGATGGGTTTGGCGCCTATTCTCGTGCAGGAGATTTTCAATACTATTCGCCGTTTGCACGATGAGGGAACTACCGTGCTTTTGGTTGAGCAGAACGCTCAGATGGCACTTTCTGTTGCTGATCGTGCTTATGTTCTTGAGACAGGACATGTCGCGATGGATGGTCCTGCTTCTGAGCTTGCCGCAGACGACCGTGTGCGCAAAGCGTATTTGGGCGGTTAGGCGCGCTGGCGCTCTGTGCTGCTAGAGTTTAAGAGCGCTGCTAGAGTTTGCTTGCGCAGTTTGGTTTTGCTTGCGCTGCTAGAGTTTGCGATAAATGGGTAGGATTTCCCTTGACTAATACTTTGTTGAGGGGAATTTTTTGTATGTCACAACGCAAGCAGGGCAAACTTGACCCTACGACTACGCGCCGCACCTTACAGCGCTTTTGGGATGTTACCAAGAAGATGCCTGGTATCGCGGCTCTTTCGGTGTTTTCTTCTGCAGGTTATATCGTCCTTCTAACCTTTATTAACACCTATGTGATGGGTTTGATAGTTGATCGCGTACAACAAGGTCAGGTAGCGCCCGATCAGGTATGGCAGGTTTTTGGGTCATATATTGTTGCTTTGGTGCTTGTTAATGCTGTGGGCCAAGTGCTGTCAAAGTTGCAAGATTACAGCGTCTATAACCTTGAAATCAATGGCAACTATCGGCTCTCACGTCTGTGTTTTGATACGCTTTCCAATCAGTCGATGACGTTTTACAACGGGCGTTTTGGTGGAGCATTGGTGAGCCAGACGAGCCGTTTTACCTCGGGTTATACGGGGCTTGTGGATGTGGTGGTGTATTCGCTTATTCCAACGGTTGCGTCTATCATCTGCACCATTGTGATGCTTGCGCCACAGGTGCCTCTCTATGTGGCTATTCTCTTTGTCACACTCGTCATTTATGTCAGCATTGCTTACAAGCTTTACAAAAAAATTTTGCCGCTTTCAGAGGCGAGTTCCTCTGCACAAAACCGTCTGTCTGGTGTGTTGTCTGATGCGGTAACCAATATTCTTGCCGTTAAGACAAGCGGCCGTGAGGACTATGAATACGAGCTTTTTGTTGCAGCTGATAGGGATGCACGTAAAGCTCAGACAGCAACCATGCATGCTATGCTTGCCCGCGGCTTTACTACCAGCGCCATGATTACGACAATCATGACCATTGCTTCTATTTTTGTAGCTGGCGGTAATGCCTGGTTTGGCATTTCTGCAGGTACACTGGTGATGATTTTTACCTATACCTACAACCTCACCATGCGCGTGAACTACTTCAATTCGATGATGACGCGTATCAATACTTCTTTAGGTGATGCTGCCGAAATGACACGGGTGCTCGATGAGCCGTTGTTGGTTGCAGACGATGAGGATGCACTCCCTCTCAAGGTGAGCCAAGGTGCCATCGACTTTAGTCATATTGGCTTTGCATATCCTGATGCGCCGGCAGGTGAGAAGGTCTTTACAGACCTGTCACTGCATATTCCTGCAGGACAGCGCGTTGGCTTGGTGGGACGTTCTGGCTCAGGCAAGACGACTTTGACCAAATTATTGCTGCGACTAGATGATGTGCAAGATGGTCAGGTGCTGATAGATGGCCAAGATGTCTCTCATTGCACCCAGCAAAGCTTGCGTTCACAGCTTGCGTATGTACCTCAGGAACCCTTGTTGTTTCATCGAAGCGTGAGGGACAATATTGCGTATGGCAGACCCGATGCAAGCGACGAAGAAATTCGTCAAGCTGCCGAGCAAGCCAATGCGATGGAGTTTATTGAGCGTCTGCCTCAGGGTCTCGATACTATGGTGGGCGAGCGCGGAGCTAAACTTTCGGGTGGTCAACGTCAGCGTGTGGCTATAGCACGCGCAATTTTGGTTGATGCGCCTATCTTGGTGCTTGATGAGGCCACGTCTGCGCTGGACTCCGAGAGTGAGGCGTTAGTGCAAGGAGCGTTGGAAAACCTTATGCGCGGACGGAGCGCAATTGTTGTTGCTCACCGTTTGTCCACAGTTGCTGCTCTTGATCGCATAGTGGTGCTCGCTGACGGCAAAATTGTGGAAGACGGTACACACGCCGAGCTTATAGCCGCTGATGGCGAGTATGCTGGTTTGTGGTCACGACAGACGGGCGGTTTTCTCGAAGGAGATGGGGAGATAGGCGAGTAGGAGGAATGATGACAACGCAGGATTTGCCCGACTTTCTCGGTTTGCTTAAAAATGAGGTCATACCCGCTCAGGGCTGCACCGAGCCTATTGCCGTTGCGTTTGCTGTATCGGTTGCATCTGAGCAGCTGAGCTGCGATCCTGCAGACATCAAAGAAATTCGCCTGTTGCTTTCTGCCAATATCATCAAAAATGCCTTGGGTGTTGGTATTCCTGGTACTGGTGCTGTGGGTATTGAAATTGCTGCCGCGTTGGGTGCGGTTGTGCGACGTTCTGCTGCGCGCCTAGAAGTTCTGGCCAATTTTGCAGCTGACCAGTTGGAGCTTGCACGTCAGATGGTTGCCAATAAACGTATTCTGGTAGAGCAAAAAGCTACCGACGAGCAACTCTTTATCGAGGCACAGCTCAAATCTGTGACAGGTGAAACAAGCCATGCAGTTGTGGCACGCGATCATACCAATGTGGTACGTATCGAACACAATGGCAAGGTGATTTGTGATAAGCCTCTGAGCGTAAGCAGTGCTTCTGATGCGGGTACGGGTCTTACTATCAAGAATATCTATGACTTTGCTACAAGCGTTGATGCCACCGATATCGCTTTTTTGCTCGACTGCGTTTCGATGAATATGGCAGTGAGTAAAGAAGGCCTTTCGGGTGGCTATGGTCTACGTGTGGGCGAAAAGATTGCCTCAGGTACGAGTGGTAGCAGCTCAATGCTCCTTAACAATATTGCCCTGCGTATTATGGCGGCAACGGCTGCAGGCAGCGATGCGCGTATGGCTGGTTGTCAGCTTTCGGTCATGACAGTAGCGGGATCGGGCAATCAAGGAATTGCTTGCACGGTGCCAGTCATTGAGCTGGCACGTGAGTTGGGCTCCAGTGACGAGAAGCTATCGCGTGCGCTTGCGATTTCTGGGCTGGTGGTATGTCATCTCAAGGAGTATATGGGCAGGCTGTCCCCGCTTTGTGGCTCGGGAATTGCTGGTGGTACAGGTGCTTGTTGTGGTATGACCTACTTGCAAGGCGGCACCGAATCTCAGCTTGAAGCAGCGGTTAACAATATGATTGCCATGCTTCAAGGTATGATTTGCGATGGTGCCAAGGCTACGTGTGCGCTCAAGATCGCGGCAGGTACCAACGCTGCGCTCCATTGCTCTGCTTTGGCTTTGGCGAATATTTCGCCTTCGAGCTTGGACGGTATTGTCTTTGATAATGTCGAGGATACTATTTGCAACATCGGTACCTTTGTGCGCGAAGGCATGCAGCATACCGATGAGACGATACTTTCCATCATGCTCAATAAGCAGCTTGGCAATTAGCCTGTCAGCCTGTGGGACAAGCATACACAAAAGGTGTAGCGTGAACCGTCTGTCTGGGCGTACGGTAGCAAGAACGAGGGTTCTTCCGCAGCTTACGAGCTGGCAAGAATTTCCAAACCGGTTTTGCAGGCTTGTAGAGTTTCGATTTGCAGGCCGCGACGTGCTCCTTCCGCGGCAGAAACGCTTTCCATGGTGGCAAGCGTGCGTCTGACTCCAGCAGCTTTCTGCTCGTTTTTGCAGATAGCAAGCATAGTTGCGCCCGAACCCGAAATGACAAAAGCCGAAGCTCCCGAACTCAGTGCCGCCGAGCGCAAGGCTTCGTAATCAGGAATTAAGCGTGCACGATAAGGCTCGTGTAACTTATCATGTGCGCAGGCGGCAAGGAGCTCCGCATTGCCCGTCTCGAGTGCGCGCACCATAGCCACACAGCGACCTGTCTGCCATACAGCTGTTGTTATGGGCACCTCCGCTGGTAGGACGCGCCGTGCCGCAGCGGTACGTACCTCGTAAGGCGGCACAATGGCAACAAAGCGCAGCCTGTCAGCGACGTCAAAACGTTGAGTCCATACACGTCCCGCATTGCTAAAGGAGCAAACCAAGCCTCCCAAAACGGCAGGGGCAACGTTGTCGGGATGTCCTTCTAACGAACTTGCCATCTGAATGATGCGCTCTCGGTCTAAACTGAGGCCTGACAGTGCATAGGCGGCAGCAATACCAGCCACAATACAAGCAGAACTCGAACCGAGACCCCCCGCTAGAGGAATAGGGGAGTCGATAGTGATGTTGAGCAATTCTTCGATAATTCCCAGTTCAGAACAGGTATGGCAGTATGAGGTCCATACCAGATTATCTGCGCCACAAAAACGAGGCTCGCAACCGTTGATATGCAGCTGACCGTCGGTGCTTGGCACAAAGCTAAACGTTGCCATCATGTCGAGTGCAAGGCCCAAGCAGTCAAAGCCAACACCCACATTGGCAGAAGTTGCGGGGACTTGGATTTTTAGCACGCGAGGTTTGCTCATGATAACAACCTTTCTGCTGTGTGCTCGATGTAGCTGTTCATCTGCTCGCGCTTACAGAGGTCAAGATGGCGTTCAGGTAGTTGTTTGAGTTCAAGTAGTTGATGTGGCGCAGGCACGCCCGTAAATTTTTGCAAGGCTTGCATGCATTCAAACCCATCCAAGCCTTCGGTGCTTTGCCCCAGCGCCTCAAGAACAGAGGCGGAAAACTTATAGGGATTGGCGGTGGAAAGACAAATGCGCGGAATATCTTTGCTTTGCGCTTGCTCGCGAAGCACGTGCATAGCAACAGCAGTATGCGTATCCAAGAGCACCTGGGATTCTTCCCAAATATCGCGTATGGTTGCTTGCGTCTGTTCATCTGTGGCGCGACCGCAGGAAAAAAGCTCGTGCAGGCGGCAAAGCAGAGCTTCAGGTAGCTCATAGGATCCCTCTTGTTCCAGGCGATCCATAAGTTCAGATACGAGTTTGGTATCTCCTTCAGATAGGTAATAAAGCAGACGCTCCAGGTTGGAGGATACAAGGATATCCATTGAAGGTGAGAGGCTTTTTTCAAAGGGACGAAGGCGGTTATAGCGACCGGTCGAGATGAAATCAAAAAGCACATCGTTGATGTTGGACGCTACGATAAGACGCGATATGGGTAGTCCCAAGAGCTTGGCATAATAGCCCGCAAGTACATCACCAAAATTACCCGTAGGTACACAGAACTCCACCGCATCACCGAGCTGAATGACTGCCTTGTCAATGAGTTGCTTGTATGCCGAGAAGTAATAGACCACCTGAGGCACCAGGCGACCTATATTGATGGAATTTGCGCTGGATAGGGCAATGTTTTTCTGGGATAGGCGCTCGGCAAGCTTGTGGTCAGCAAAGATATGCTTGACTTCGGTCTGGGCATCATCAAAGTTGCCGTGTATACCACAGACGGCCACGTTGCAACCATGCTGTGTAACCATTTGCAGGCGCTGTACATCGGATACGCCACCATTGGGATAAAAGACGGCAACGCCTGTGCCAGCCACATCCGCAAAACCCTCAAGCGCTGCCTTGCCCGTATCCCCTGAGGTTGCTGTCACAATCATGATCTGCTTGTCATCCTGTGCATCTTTGCGTGCGACTGACATCAGATGAGGCAGCATCTGCAGCGCTACATCTTTGAAGGCGCAGGTGGGGCCATGCCAGAGTTCTAACATCCACACATCGCCTACAGGCACGAGCGGAGTAATGAGGGGCGTGTCAAAACGTGTACCGTAAGCCGCATCCACACAATCTGCAATTTCTTCTTTACTAAAGTCGGGAAGCAACAACCCCAACACACGACAAGCGAGGGCGTGATAGTCCTCAGTACATGCCGCCGCAAGGTCAATTTTGAGATTCTTGAGGGAATCTGAGACATACAAACCCCCATCAGGAGCAATTCCGGCAAGAATAGCTTGCTTACTTGTTACAGAGGGCTCAATGGAGCGTGTGCTGTGATACAAACGTGCCAAGATGGGCTCCTAGCTCTTCGTGGGTCTGTGCCTAGTAGCTATCATAGAACTGCAAACATGCTTATGCGAAAGCGTAAACAAAAACGAAAGATAGGATTGAGATGAACATCGCTCTTTTAGGGTATGGCACCGTGGGTAAAGGTGTTGACAAGATTTGTAAAAATCTTCCCAATATCAGGGTAACGCGCATTCTTGAGCTCCCCGACCACCTCACTGATCCGCGCATGACCTCCAATTATGAGGAGATTTTGGCAGATGACAAGGTCGAGATGGTGCTGGAATGCATGGGTGGCATCGAGCCCGCGCATAGCTTTATCGCAGGTGCGCTCAAGGCGGGAAAACCTGTGGTCACTTCCAACAAAGCGGTTGTGGCTGCGCATTTGAGTGAGTTTGTGGAGCTGGCGCAAACCACAGGTGTGCCCCTCCTGTGCGAGGCTGCGGTTGGTGGTGGTGTGCCGTGGCTGTCCTCTATTCGCAATGCTCGTCGCATTGATGAGATTTCTGCTGTATCAGGCATTATGAATGGTACAACCAATTATCTGCTTACTTCTCTTGAGGCGGGGGATGCCAGCTTTGATGAGGTGCTCGCCGAAGCGCAACGTTTAGGTTATGCAGAAGCAGATCCTTCCGCAGATATTGATGGTATTGATGTTCGCAACAAAATTATTATCTCTTGCCTTGCTGCCTTTGATGCGCTTTGTTCTGCCGAACAGGTTTGCACGACAGGTATTCGTTTGCTCAAGAGCAGTGATGTGGCACTTTTTGCAGCCCATGGTCGTCGCGTCAAATTGATGGGTCGAGCAGTACGCAAGGGGCAGTGCTATGCCGCTGCTGTTGAACCTGTGGCGCTACCCCAGACGGCAACCGAAGCCAACGTTCCTGCCAACTTTAATATTCTTTCGCTTACAGGCACCACGGTAGGTGAACTAAAATTCTATGGTCAAGGAGCTGGTTCTTTGCCTACGGGCAATGCAATGGTGCAGGATATCCTCGATTACATGGCAGGGGAGCGTCCCAACTTTGCTATATGCGAAAAGATGAGTTTTGCCGCAGATCTTCTGTTGGGTGATTATGTATTGCGCTGTGATGGCGCTGCTAGTATGGCGGCAAAAGAAGGTTGGAAGGCCTACGGTGCCGACGCCTGGCTTATCAAAGATATCAACCCTGTTTGTGCAAGCGAGCTTTTGGTGAAAGCTCGCGAGATTGACCCCGAGGCGCTTATCTTTTTGCGCCCTAGGAAGGACGCCTAGTTCATGATTAAGGTTGCAAAATTTGGCGGGTCCTCGGTAGCAAGTGCCGAGCAGTTTCGCAAGGTAAAAAGCATTATCCAAGCCGATCCTGATCGCCGTTTTGTGGTGGTATCGGCGGCGGGAAAACGTTTTTCTGACGACAATAAAATCACTGATCTGTTGCTACTTGCTAACGCCCATATCCAATATCATGTGGATTCTCAGCCGCTGCTCTCCCAAATCGAGCAACGCTTTGTTGAGATTGCAAAGTCATTGCATCTCAAGTATCCCGTAGCCGAGAAGTTCGAGGAGTTTTCCTCGGTAGTGACCTCTTTGTCGCCTGAATATATTGTGAGTCGCGGTGAATTTTTTACAGGACAGCTGATGGCTGAGTATCTCGGGCTGCCTTTTGTAGATGCTTCGGACACCATTGTTTTTCATCATGATGGTACGGTGGACTTTGAACGTACATCCATTCGTGTCAAAGAAGCAGCCCAGCGCAATCCGCGTGGCTTTGTGTTGCCAGGTTTTTATGGTTGCACCGTTGATGGTACGGTCAAACTCTTTCAGCGTGGTGGTGGAGATATTACTGGCGCGGTACTTGCTCGCTGTCTTGAAGCAAATGTCTATGAAAATTGGACAGATGTGCCGGGCTTCTTGTCTGCTGATCCACATATTGTTGATATACCGCGTACCATTCATCGTATTACCTTTGATGAGATGCGCGAGCTTTCTTATATGGGCGCTTCGGTTCTGCAGGAAGATTCAATTTTCCCGGTGCGTGAGGCCAATATCCCCATCCAGATCAAAGACACCAACTCGCCCGACCGCCAAGGCACGATTATCCGTGAGACGGCAGAAGAACGCGAAGTCGAGCACCTCATTACGGGTATTGCTGGTCGCAAGGATTTTACCGCAGTACATATCCAAAAGACGCATATGTCCGACAAGGTAGGCGTCGTGCGTTCTGCTCTATCAGTATTTGAGCGTTACGGCGTTTCGATAGAGCATGTGCCGACAGGCGTTGACTCCTTTGGCATTGTGGTAAATAGCGCTGATGTAAAGGACAAGATTTACCCCATCATCACCGATATACGCCGTGAGGTGGCGCCTGATGATATTACGGTGACCGACAAACTAGCTCTGATTTCCATTGTGGGCCGCAATCTCCGTCGTCGCCCTGGCTCGTCAGGTCTTATCTTTGGCGTATTGGGCAAGGCGGGTATCAATATTCGTTTGATTACCCAAAGCTCACAGGAGATTTCGATTATTGTCGGTGTGGATAACGATGATTTTGAGCGTGCAATTCGCGTGATGTATGACGGCTTTGCTGCGCACGAAAAAGTTTAGGTGGGAGTTGTTAGTATGAGCGGAAAAACGGTTGCCATCCTGGGTGCCACAGGTGTTGTGGGTACACAGATGTTGAAGTGTTTGGAAGAGCGAGATTTTCCCGTTAGTCGCTTGGTACCTCTTGCGAGTGCGCGTTCGGTGGGGCGTACAGTAGAATTTCATAACAAGCAGATTCCAGCCGTTCTCGCGGCTCCTGAAGCCTTTGAGGGAGTCGATATTGTGTTGGGAGCTGCAGGTGATGATATCGCGCGTGAATTGCTGCCTGAAGCGGTAAAACGCGGTGCTGTGTGCGTCGATAATAGCCATGCTTTCCGTATGGATGCTGATGTGCCACTGGTAATCCCTGAGATTAATGCAGCAGATGCTAAAAACAACAAAGGTATTATCTCCAACCCCAACTGCGCCACCATTATCGGTCTTGTGCCTACCTGGCCTTTGCATCAGCAGGCGGGTCTCAAGCGAATGGTGGTTTCGACCTATCAAGCAGCATCTGGTGCGGGTATGCCCGGTTTAAAGGAGCTGGAGCGTGAGATGGAGGCGGTGGCTGCAGGTGAGCCTGTGGGCAATACCGCGCCGTTTGCGCATCAGTTGGCAGCAAACCTCATTCCTCAGATTGGTTCCGAGAAGGAAGCAGGCTATACCAGCGAAGAGATGAAGATGCTCTACGAGGGCCGCAAAATTATGCACTTGCCTGAGTTACGTGTGAATTGCACCTGTGTGCGTGTCCCTGTTATGCGCTCGCATTCCGAGTCAATCACAGCAGAATTTGAACATCCCCTTTCGGTAGATGAGGCGCGCGATATTTTGGCAGCCGCACCCGGCGTACGTGTGGTAGATGATTTGACGGCTGCCAAATATCCTATGCCGCTTGAGACCTCCGATCAGGACCTTATCTATGTGGGCCGTATCCGTTGTGATCTGTCGGCACCTGACGGTGTGAATGCGCTGACGTATTGGGTGTGTGGCGATCAAATTCGCAAGGGTGCGGCTACTAATGCCGTGCAGATTGCCGAGCAGCTCTTGTAGCTTTGGGTAGTTGCGCTCTAAACCAGCTGCCAACCTCCTCTCTGCGCGCTCAACCGTTGCAACCTCAGGTTGCAACGCGATGCATCTACCAGGCGATTCTTATAAAATTGCTGGTAGGTAGGGGTAAGAAAAAATCGTTGCAACCTCAGGTTGCAACGATTTGGAGGGATTTTTTAGGAATGCGTGGGGGTGTTGCTGCAAAAATTTGCAAGCAGTGCTTGGGTAGGACACACGCTCCATACCCCATCTATTCTTTGGTGGGGGAGTCAAGTTTATTCTTTGGTGGGGGAGGCAAGAAACGCGCGGGTGCGAGGATCGCTCGGATAATCAAATACCTCCTTGGGCGTTCCTTCTTCTACAATGCGACCATCTAGCAGCAGGCAGACCCGATCGGACGCAGCTCGCGCAAAACTCATCTCGTGAGTTACCAGCCCAACAGCCATGCCCTCTTCTGCCAGAGAGCGAATCAGCTTGACCATATCATCGGTCAGGCGAGGATCTAGGGCAGAGGTTGCTTCGTCAAAGAAAATCAGGCGAGGCTTCATGCAGAGTGCGCGCGCAATTGCAACGCGCTGCTGCTGACCGCCTGAGAGCTGACAGGGTACCTTGTCTGCATGTTCGGTAAGATCGAGACGTTCAAGTAGCTCGCGGGCCTGCTCTTTAACTTCTGCTGGATTGCGCTTTTGCACTACCAGCGGTGCATCCATCACATTTTGCAGCACCGTCATGTGGGGGAAGAGGTTGTAGTCCTGAAATACAATGCCAAAGCGCATACGTGCGCGCTGCATAGCGGCTCTGTCATAGATGGCAGGTTGAATGTCGAGAGTATGCTCTCCTGCTTCGGGATTTGGGTCCTTCTTGGCACGAGAATCAAGCTCAGATCCGCGCGGCTTGCATACCACGATACTGTCGTAGGAGAGCTCACCTGCGTCAAAACTATCCAGCAATGTCAAGCACCGCAGCAAGGTGGACTTACCTGCGCCCGATGGACCGATAATGGACAGTACTTCTCCGCGGTTAATCGTCAGAGAGATATCGTGCAGTACCTCGTGTTCGCCAAAGGACTTACGGGCACCTCGCAAGTAGACGGCTGGCAGGCCGACGAGTGAGGAATAAGAAATATCGGGCGTGGGAAGCTTGCGTTGGGGCTTCTTTTTGAGCATTGCGGATTCCTTAGCTTTGCTTGACGGATTGAGTAGGGAAAAACAGGACTTGAGCTAGGTAAGCAGGACTTATGTGAGGTAGCTGAACTGAGCTTAGTCGTGATAGTAGGCAAGCTTTTTTTCGGCGCGGCGAAGCAGAGCTTCGATGATAAGACAGGTTATCCAATAAATTGCGGCAGCAATAACAAACGGTATCATCGTGTGCTCGCGAGCGACGAGTGCCTTACCTGTGGTAAACATCTCGATGACACCAATGGAGAATGCCAGTGAGGTGTCTTTGACCAAAGTCACAATTTCATTTCCCATAGCAGGGAGGATACGTTTGACTACCTGAGGCAAGATGATGCGAAAGAAGGTCTGACTGCGCGAATACCCCAAAGCTTCCGCTGCCTCATATTGGCCGCGCGGCATGCTCTGGATACCCGAGCGATAGATTTCTGCAAAGTAGGCGGCATAGTTAATCACAAAGGATGCAAGAACAGCCACCATCATGTAACCGGGTCCCATGGTGATGCCAAATACGTAATACGGAGCAAAAAAGACTGCAAACATCTGCAGCATCAAAGGAGTGCCACGCATCAGGCTGATATAGATGCTGATAAGCCATGCGAGTGGCTTGATGCGAGAGAGACGCCCCAAGGCGACAGGGATGGCCAGCAGCGTTGCTCCTATCAAGGTGACAAAGAAAATCTCGAGACTGATGCCATAGCCCTCGATGAGTTTTTGGAACATGATAGAGACTTCCATACTGCCATCCTGTCATACGTCTGATGTGCGAACTGTTTTCGAACTGCTTCCCCAAAAGGAGACCGCGACTGTGCGAGTCGCGGTCTTAAAATCATAGCTTGTTGGTGGCACCTTATGCCTTGGGTAGACACCAGAGGTCATAAGAAACACCCTGATTACTATACTTCTCACAAATCTTTTTGACTGTGCCATCGGCGTCGAGTGCTTGGAGATCTGCCTGGATGGTAGCTGCGAGCTGCTTGCCTTCATCATTTTTTGCACAGCCGACCCCAAAGTGCTCGGAATTCAAAGATTCATCAAGAATGGTGAACTCTGAGCGGCCGTCAATATTAAAGACAGCGACGGGATAGTCAACAGCAATAGCATCGTAACTCCCCTGTTCAAGGGACATGAATGCGGTGTTGTACTCGCCGATGGTATCGAGTTTTCCAAAGCTCTTGCCGAGTTCCTCTTGGCTTCCGCCCTCGGAGAGCAGCTCGAGGGCGGCCGAGTCAGCCTGGGTGATAACGCGCTTATCCTTGAGGTCGCCAAGTGCTTTGATGTTTGAATCGGACTTTACAACGATGACCTGGCGGTTTTCCATATATGCGTCAGTAAATGAATAGTCTTTCTCGCGACCCTCGATGGTAAAGCCGTTCCAAATACAGCTAATCTGACCAGAGTTGAGCATGGCATCTTTTGCATCCCAGTTGATAGGGGTGGGCGTAAAGGTCCAACCCTCTTTTTTGCAGACGGCTTGTGCGAGATCGAGGTCAAAGCCCGTGTAGTTGCCGTCTTTGTCAAGGTAGCCGTAGGGTGGGAAGGCGTCATCAAAGCCGACGATGAGCTCAAAGCCCTTCGTTGTTGTTGAACCTGCGCTACCCGCTGCTGATCCTGTAGGTGCGGGCTTGTTTCCACAAGCGGCAAGCATGCTGAGAATACCTGCGCTTGCAGCAAAACCACTTGCCTTGATAAAAGACCTACGGTTGATTTGCTTATCCTGGATGCTCATCTTGATTCCCCCTGTCGTGTGAGCCTTACATCCTTTTTGTACAGCCACTTTAGTTAACTAAACTTTAGTGTGCTAAAGCAAGGATAGTGAGTAAAACGCAAAGATGCAAGAAAAATTTTGTTACCATTTGAATTCATAGTTTTGCGTGAGGGGAGCACAAACATTCACTACGCGATATTGGCGACAAAAAGTTAGATGGTAAGAGGTAAAAACGTCTGTCACTTCTTTGTCACTGCGTGTCACTGGATAACAGACGATATGAGAGAAGCATTGAAGCCCCCTTGCTCATGTCATCTCGCGGGCTAGAGGACTGCCACAATGTGAGCTAGATATATTGGCTTGTGCGGCAATCTCATACCGCACACATGGAAGGGGGCTTCTCTTATGTATGTTACCTCCATTGGCCTTGATGTCCATGCCCGCTCAATCTCGGCAGCCGCTTTCAACCTCTATACCGGTGAAATCCGTCAGAGGGAGTTTGGAGCACAAGCCGAGCCAATAGCCGAATGGGCAAAGCAGTTCGAAAGTCCCAAGTGCGTCTATGAGTCGGGACCAACCGGATGGCATCTGGCACGTGAGCTCAAGGCGCTCGGCGTTGATTGCAGCGTTGCTGCCGTATCCAAGATGCAAAAGCCTTCAGCTGACAAGAGACGCAAGAATGACAAGCGCGATGCTGCATTTCTTGCCCGCATGCTTGCTTGCCACAACATCGTCGAGGTCTTCATCCCCACAGAAGAAATCGAGGCGGTCCGTGACCTCTCAAGAGCCCTAGATGATGCAAGAATCGACCTGCAAAGAGCACGCCAGAGGCTCTCGAAATTCCTGTTGAGAAGAGGCTATGTCTTCGATGAAAAGAATGCGCTTAACCAGAGGAAGAGCGCTTGGACAAGAGATCACAGAAAATGGCTTGAGTCCGTGACCTTCACAGGCCCCGCTAGGGTGACCTTTGTCCACTATGTGACCTGCGTAAGATGCGCCGAGACTGACAAGAGATCTCTAGAAAAGGCCGTAAAGACAGAAGCAAGGACAGACAGGTGGGCACCAACGGTAAGAGCACTTTCGACTATCAAAGGAATAGACGAGGTAAGTGCCTTTTGCCTTGCTGCAGAGGCCGGACTCTTCTCCAGGTTTGGATCTGCTCAGGAGTATGCCAGCTGGTGTGGACTCATTCCTTCCGAGCACTCATCAGGAGAAAAAGAATCAACAGGACACATTACCAAGACAGGAAACAACGCTTCCAGGCACACCCTCGTTGAGAGCGCTTGGCATTTCGCAAGCTGTTCGGCAAAGCCCAAGCAGATTCCTGACGAATGGTGCGTACCCACCTCCATACGCTTACGGGGCAATGCCTGCACCAAACGTCTTACTCAAAGGCATGCCCAACTCTCGAAAGCCACGCACAACCGCTGTATCGCCAATGTTGCGGTCGCCCGCGAGCTTGCCTGCTGGGTCTGGGAGATAGGACGGCGAGTGGAAGGAACCTATCAAGAAAGATAGGAGCCTACCCTTCATAAGACTTTTGCCAGGGATGCCTGTGCATCGACGCAGTGCTGGGATCTGCTCACGAGACCTTTTTTGGACAGCCCATAAGGGCCGCGTCCGCCATTAAAGACTGATATTCGCAATGAAGATCCCAGACGAAGAATCGAACTGCGGTACCGTGCTCTTGCCAGCTGTTGGATCTCATAACCAACAGGAGCACGGATCAAAGCCCGCGAATATTAGCTTGCCAAGCAAGCGTCGACTAAGGAATGCTCAGTACAGACCATCCCCGGTTGAAAGTAGTAGCAGGTCCCAAGGAAACTTTAGGACCTGCTACGTCATGCCACTTGACAATGCTTCTCTCATATTAAAAAAGGCCAGAGCCAAAGCTCTGACCTGCATGTTCTGGTGCGCCGTCAGGGATTCGAACCCTGGACCTTGGGATTAAGAGTCCCCTGCTCTGGCCAGCTGAGCTAACAGCGCAAAATGGGGTGGGTAGTGGGTCTCGAACCCACGACCTCCGGAGCCACGGTCCGGCGCTCTGGCCAACTGAGCTACACCCACCATCTGCCCCGCACGGCTTTCGTCGCGCTTCAGCGGAAGTTATTATTACCTAGCGCCAAAAGAAATGCAAGGACAATTTTGTCTTTTTTGAAAATAGCGCGAATTAGTTTGATATCTTTCCAAAGAAAAACCATCTGAGCTGGGGATTTATTATTTGATACAAGTGGAAGAAAAACACCGAGCTTATTTGAATAAAAAATGTACTGTGTCAGTTTTATAATGAACAATATTCTGAACTTAAATCTTGAACTTTGAACTATTATGTTTCCAACGTTTTGAGAACAAAATTGAACTTTGAACTTTTGTATGAAGAAAGCGCGTACTTTTTGTTCAAACGTGATGCTCTTACGCAAGATGGATTTGGACGAGTGGTGAAGAAATAGGCAGTCAAAAACGGGCGGAGTAGACATGGATAGTCAGGGTTTTCCTGAGCGCTTGGCCAAGATTATGGAGGAGCGTGACCTCAAGCAGGTTGATCTGTTGCATCTGGCTTCTGTGCGGGGAATAAAGCTTGGCAAAAGCCAGTTAAGCCAGTATGTAAGCGGCAAAACTATGCCACGCTCTGCTGCATTGAGCTCGTTGGCTGAGCTTTTGGGCGTTGAAGAAAACTGGCTTGCAGGCACCAATCAGCAGCAGACGACTCGTGATCATGCAGCAGTAGACCGAGCAGCCAATAATGAGCGGTCCGGTACGCGAGCTACCACGGGCGCTACTGCGCCCCTCAAATCCGGTTTATCTGCGACTAATCAGTCAAATGGTGGTCACAAGTTTAGCTCTACTTCACAGAAAAAAATGTACCGGGAGGTTCATCCTATGCGCCAGTTCAAAAAATCCGCCAAGCTCGAAAACGTGCTGTACGACGTGCGTGGTCCTGTTGTCGATGAGGCAAACCGCATGGAAGAGGATGGCATGAGCATCCTCAAACTCAACATTGGCAACCCCGCCACGTTTGGTTTTCGTACTCCTGATGAAGTTGTTTTGGACATGGCGGCTCAGCTGACCCAGTGTGAGGGCTACTCAGCATCCAAAGGACTCTTTTCAGCGCGCAAGGCAATTATGCAGTATTCGCAGGTCAAGAACCTACCAAACGTCACGATGCATGATATCTATACCGGCAACGGTGTTTCTGAGCTTATCAATTTGTCGATGTCGGCGCTGCTTGATGATGGTGACGAGATTTTGATTCCAAGCCCAGACTACCCACTGTGGACTGCCTGCGCAACGCTTGCTGGTGGCAAGGTCGAACATTATCTGTGTGACGAGCAGGCAGACTGGTATCCCGATATGGACGATATTCGTTCCAAGATTACACCTGCTACCAAAGCCATTGTTATCATTAATCCCAATAATCCAACCGGAGCACTCTACCCACGTGAGGTTCTGCAAGAGATTGTGGATATCGCTCGTGAGTACCAGTTAATAATTTTTTCTGACGAGATTTACGATCGTCTTGTTATGGAAGGCGAAGGTGAGCACATCTCTATTGCCTCGCTTGCACCTGACCTGTTTTGTGTGACTTTCTCAGGCCTCTCCAAGTCCCACATGATTGCTGGCTATCGTATTGGCTGGATGGTACTGTCTGGCAACAAACGCATTGCTCGTGACTATATTTTGGGCATCAACATGCTTTCAAACATGCGCCTGTGCTCTAATGTGCCAGCGCAGTCTATTGTTCAGACGGCGCTGTGGGGTCACCAGTCGGTGCGCGACTATGTCCAGCCAGGCGGTCGTGTCTACGAGCAGCGCGAATATGTTTACAATGCACTCAAAGATATTCCTGGCATCAGTGTGGTAAAACCCAAGGCAGCCTTCTACATTTTCCCCAAACTTGACCGCGAACGCTTCAATATCACCGATGATCAGCAGTTTGCTCTTGATTTGCTCCAAGACAAAAAAGTGCTTATTGTTCAGGGCACTGGTTTTAACTGGGGTGAACCCGATCACTTCCGCATCGTTTATCTACCGCGCATCGAGACCCTCAAAGAAGCTGTTGACAAGTTGGCAGACTTCCTGAGCTATTATCGCCAGTAAGTCAGTGCGCCTGTGCGTAAGCAGAGCCATGCCCACGCGCAAATAGAAATTTTGCTTGGTCGTATGTATTTGCCCATACTAGTTTTGTGTGAGCAGATACGTAAGCTTTGCCACGAAGCGCTTGCGGTCTTCAGAAGTAAAAGGAGCGGGTCCTTTTGTTCGGCCTCCTGCACGGCGAACTTTCTTTTCTTCGTGACGTAGCATCAAGTCAAAATCGATAGTTTCTTTGCGATAGATGTAACCACGTACTCCTATTGCAAGTGCGCCGCGGCCGAGCACCATCCCTGCAAGGCCGATATCTTGGGTCACGACAAGGTCTTTTGGCGCAAGTTGCTCCACGATGGCAAAGTCAGCGCTGTCGGCGCCAATACTTACGTTGAGCACTTCTACCCAAAAGCCATTCTTTGCCTGCTTTGGGCTACGAGGATCGTCAGTCTGAATATGGCGCTCAAGGTTTTGAGTGGTATTACCTGCAATAACAACGGGAATGCCCTGCTTGCGTGCACAAGAAAGAGTCTCGCGAATGACAGGGCAGGCATCAGCATCAATAAATATCGTACGAGGGTGCGTCGTCTTTGTGGCATTGACGTCGCGAGATAAGACGGGCGACTCTTTTGCCGAAAACTCAGCATGAGCGATTTCATCATAGAGCAGAGGTCCGTCTTTACTCTCACGATGGCTCCACACCAGTGAAAGTGAGGAAGCTTGCCACTGCGCTGCCCAACGTATATCGCTATCGTGTTCTTGAGCTTGTGCGGCCAAAGCTTCTGCCAAGCCTGCGGCCTTAGAGTTTTGCGAAAGACGAGCGCCACGGAAAAGACTGATATGGGGGATATAGACACCAAAACTACTGCTTTGAAAATCGCCTAATCCCTCTGTGGCAAGCTCTGCGCAAAGTCGTGCATGGAGTGCATGTAGGCTATCCAGATCGCCGTCTACACCGCGCCACACAATCGCCCCACCATGGTGTTTCTCAAAACAACCAAGAGATGCCAACTTTAGCTCAAATGGCAAGGTATTCTGTGCGCAGCGGACTATTGCGCGTTTGGCAGCGGTTTCCTGCAAAGCAGTGCATTCACCCAAAAAAGCGAGGGTCAAATGTAGATTGCGTTTGGAGCTCGGCTTGGGATGTGCAATGAGCGGGCTGAGGTCAGCTTGGGTGGCTATCAGCGCGCGACGTACTGCTTCATGAGGCCAGATGGCAATAAAGAGCCGCTTGCTTTTGTCGGTAGGGTCTTGGGGCTTGTCCATGTATGTAGTCCTACAAGAATTTGTCGAGCTCACGGTCAAGTATTTTTTTGCGCATGACATGTGGATTTTTAACCACATACCCTCGTGTGACAACCATTTCAATATCTCTGAGCGCGCTGAGGTCTTCAAGAGGATTTTTGGAGCAGACAATCATGTCAGCACATTTGCCTACCTCGATAGAGCCAGTTTTATCTCCAATACCTGCCAGTTCAGCGTTACGCAAGGTGGCCGTATAGAGAGTAAATTTCTCAGAGACACCAACCATCTTGTGAAAGTAGACCAGCTCGCGCCAGAAGTCATATTGTGAAACCCAAGGACAACCCACATCGTTGCCGAGGGCGACAGGGATGTCATGAGCCAGGGCTGCCTTTGCGCAAGAGATAATGCCGTCAAAGACCATTTTGCCATTGAACTGCTCTATCTCTGAGGCACCAGATATGCTGCGATCAAAAAGGGCATAGGAAAGAGCTGGTGAAATGGTGCATGTCAGGAAGGCGCCGCGATCCTTGAATAGCTGAATAATTTCATCGGTGGGTTCGGCACCGTGTTCAATAGAGTCAACACCATTTTCGAGAGCAACCTTGACGCCTTCAGTGGATTCAACATGTGCTGCAACAAGGTAGCCACAGGCATGCGCTTCATCACAGGCAGCTTTTACCATCTCGGGAGGCATCTTGAGCTCGCCCGGCACACCTTTTGCCTTTGCATCAAGCACGCCACCGGTAATCATCAGTTTAATTAAGTCAACGTTTTGGGCTTGAGCCTTGTGAACCAAAGCACATGCCATATCGGAGTTTTCAGCAGCTATCGCGACTGAGCCTGCCATATGACCACCAGGTACTGAAATGCCTTCGTTTGCTGCAATGATGCGTGGCCCCAACTGATTGCCACAAGCAATTTCATCACGTACGTGCGTATCCAAATCGCGGAGACCGCCGACGGTACGTATGGTAGTCACTCCGCTCATCAGTTCAATTTTTGCATAGGAGCGCACTAGCGCATGGGCAATAGCTGCGCTGATAGGATTGGAAAAGAGCTTATCTACCAGTGCGGATGCATCGCGTTGCTTCTTTTGGGGCTTGCCGTTGCCCGCAAGATGCACATGCATATTGATAAGGCCAGGCAGAAGGTAGCGCCCGTCCAAATCAATGATCTCATATCCAGACAAATCAGAGATTTGCTCGCTTATGGCTACAATGGTATCGTCCTCAACAAGCACTGCCTTGCCCGTCTGAGCGCTCATATCTTTGGTGCCATCAAGAATGACGCCATTTACATACGCACGCTTGGTATGAGAGCTGCTGTACTTGGCCATAAAAATCGCCATCCTCTCTGCTTGATGAGACGTCTTGTGATGTGGAAACTCACAAGACGTCTGGGACGTTGCGTATAGTAGCTGTAAAAACCTTAAAGTCTAACGTTTCATCTTGCGGCGGATATCTGCCATATCATGCTCGATATCCGCGATGTCGTGCTGGTAGTCTTCTAAGCGTTTCGTTAAGTTACGACGACGGTCATCATCATCGGTGGTCTTGATCTGGTATTCCAAAACGTCGACCTGCTCCTCAAGCTTGTCGAGGGTGCGTTGCTTTGCTGCAAGGACGCCTTCCATACGCTCGCACCATGCGGCGTGGCGTTGCTCCCACTCAGCATGACGACGCTCATTGTATTTTTTGCGCTCGTCCCAGAAGGGGTTTTGAGCTAAACGGAAGCGCTCCCAGAGCTGGTCGTTTACTTCTTTGCCGGCAAAACCCGTAGCTTTCCACGCATCACCAAGAGCGCGCATAGTCGCGGTGGCCTCGCGCGAATAATCTTTGGCATCGCTGAGCTCCTGTGCGCGCTTGATGAGATCTTCTTTTGCTGCGGCGTTCTCGGCAATTTTTGCTTGGCGGCGTTTGTAGTTTTCACGCTGTGCGTCAAAAAATGCCTGACGAGCTCCATTAAAGCGTGCCCAAAGCGTCTCGTCGGCCTGACGACCCGCAGTGCTCAGTTTGCGCCACTGATCCATCAGCTCGTGCATCTGTGCACTACCATTGCGAAAATCCTTAGCTTCAGCGACAGCTTCGGCTTTCTGTGCCAGCTCTTCTTTGGCTTTGGCCATAGATTGCATAATGGCATGACGTTCTTCGCGGAACTTTGTGCGTGCGGCTTGAAATGCGTTCCACATCTCGTCTTCGCGTGGAGTAGAAAAGCCATGGACGGCCTTCCATTCGTCCATCAAGGCGTTCATTTTGCGCAGGGCAGCTCCGTCACGTTTTTCGTCAGCAAGCAAAGCCTCGGCCTTTTTGACTAACGCGGCCTTCTTGTCCAATACTTCATGGAGCTGTTTGAGGGGGTCTCCTGTAATGCCAAAACCATATTCGGTTTTGCCGCCCGATTTGCGGTCGTGCTTCCAAAATAGCAGCTCATAGCCACCATCACGTTCAATTCCAACCCAACGACCAACACCTTTGGGGTCATCTGCGGGCTTGCAGGGCTCATCGTCAGCATTGCGGCCACCGTAGATTACCTCAGCAAATTTTGCTCCACTTGTCTCATCCGTGAACTGGTTTTGCTCAGCATAAGGATCACCAAAGTCAAGAATTTTTTCCCACAAAGCCATATCTACTCCCATGTGCGCAATTGCGCCTCGCATGCACTAATGCGCTCATTATGAACCATGATGGCGAAGTTTCCGACCTCGATAGGTATAAACAGTTAAGTTAATCGCGTGAGAGGAGATATTGAGGGCAAAAAAAGACCGCCCAGCAACACGAGAGACTCAAATAGGGTCAAATATAGCAGCTGAGCGGTGTGCTAGTTACTCAATTTTTTGCTTATAGGGCAGCTTTGATTGCAGCCTCAACCTTGTCCATAGATATGGTGGGCTCAAAACGAGCAACAATATTGCCTTCGCGGTCAACAAGCCACTTAGTGAAGTTCCACTTGACGTAGGCCTTTTCGCCAAATTCCTGATCGATGCTTGCGCCAAAAGGCTTCATTGCCAAGGCTTTGACACTTTTGCCCCAGCCCTGGAAAGGCTTTTCGGTGGCAAGCCACACAAAGAGCGGGTCTGCACCATCACCGTTGACTTCGAGCTTTTTATACTGAGGAAAATCCGCGCCAAATTTTAGCTGGCAGAATTGGCGAATCTCCTCGTCGGTGCCAGGTGCTTGGTTGCGGAACTGATTGCAAGGAAAGTCAAGGATTTCAAAATCCTGTGCTTTGTACTCGCGATAAATTCGCTCGAGATCCTCATACTGAGGGGTAAAACCGCAGCCAGTGGCGGTATTGACTACCAATAAAAGCTTGCCTTTGTAGTCGGCAAGACTTTGGGTGCTGCCGTCGGGTTTGGTGACGGTAAAGTCATAAATATTTTGTGCCATGTTGAACTCCTCTCTAGGGCGGATAGCAGTTGTGGCTCTTCCACAACTTTTTTTGCTCGCAAAAACAGTATCACACAAAGTATGTCTCGACGTGATACCTAAGATTAGTCCGCCTCGTTAGCGTATCTTTCCGCTACGATTTACCTACACTAAAGAGTTCGTGGTGCAAGTAACATGACATGCAACAAAGAAGGGGTGTCACATGGCTGACAAGCGTCCAGAGGATATGGCTCGTATTAGCACGGCGGATCTTGCTGAGTCTTTTATTGCCCAGCAGGTTGAGGCGGTTCGCGCGCAGGTAGGGGATGGCAAAGTTTTGCTCGCACTGTCTGGTGGCGTTGACTCTTCTGTTGTGGCAGCTCTGCTTGTGCGCGCTATTGGCAAGCAGCTCGTATGTGTGCATGTGAATCATGGTTTGATGCGTGCGGGGGAGTCCGAGCAGGTCATTGAGGTGTTCAAGAATCAGTTGGACGCAAATCTAGTGTATGTTGACGCTACTGACCGTTTTTTGAGCTTGCTTGAGGGTGTTGAGGAACCTGAAGCTAAGCGCAAGATTATCGGTGGCGAATTTATTAAGGTATTTGCCGAGGAAGCAGCCAAGCTTTCGGGTGTGGGCTTCCTTGCGCAGGGAACAATTTATCCTGACATTATTGAGTCCGAGAAAGGTGTTAAGGCTCATCATAATGTGGGTGGTCTGCCTGAGGATATAGATTTTGAACTGGTAGAGCCTGTGAAATATCTGTACAAGGATGAAGTGCGTGTGG